>JBEBGT010000045.1:0-13403 GCA_040081365.1 Candidatus Eiseniibacteriota bacterium
GTCCCACCAGGCTCACCGGCAGTGCGAGCTCGCCCGCGATGGCCAGCACCACGCCGCCGCGCGACGTGCCGTCGAGCTTGGTGACCGCGAGGCTCGTGACCGGCGTGGCCTTGGTGAACTCGCGCGCTTGCGCCAGGCCGTTCAGGCCCTGCGTGCCGTCGAGCACGAGCAGCACATGATGCGGCGCGCCGGGCACCGCGCGCGCGCACACGCGCGACACCTTCTCCAGCTCGGCCATGAGGTTGTGCTTGGTGTGCAGCCGGCCCGCGGTGTCGATCATCACGATATCCGCGCCGCGCGCCTTGGCGGCCGCGAGCCCATCGTGCACGACCGAGGCCGGGTCGGTGCCGTCCGCGTGCGCGCGCACGATCTCGACGCCCGCCCGGCCGGCCCACACCTCGAGCTGCTCGGCCGCGGCCGCGCGGAACGTGTCGGCCGCGATCAAGAGCGTACGTTTGCCGGCGCGCGCGTAGCTGGCCGCCAGCTTGCCCGCGAACGTGGTCTTGCCCACACCGTTCACGCCCACGAGCAGCACGACCCACGGCTTCTCGGGCCCGGGTGTGAACGTGGCGGCCTGGCCGGAGACGAGTGCCACCGCTGCGCGTTCGAGCGCGCCGCGCAGGTCCAACTCGGCATCGTCGTTCAGGCGCTTCCTGGCGTCGGCGATCAACCGGTCGGTGGTCGCGGGGCCCACGTCGGCGCCCAGCAGGGCTTCTTCGAGCGCTTCGACCGTGGCGGCGTCGACCGTGCGGCGGCCGAGTGCGGCACCGACCACGCCCACGAACGCCTCGCGCGTGCGTTCGAGACCGCGCCGGAACTTGTCCCAGAGATTCATGGCCTGATGGACCAGCGCGCAGCACCCGCGGGACGGGCCCGCCGGCACTGCGCGCGATCGAGTCCTCCGGAGCCTACGACGCCGTGGTGACTTCCGCCGGCTGCTCGCGGCGCGACGAGTGGCTGACGTCGACGCCATCGAGGTTCACCGACACGAGCTTCGACACGCCCAGCTCCTGCATCGTGACACCGTAGATGCAGCCCGCGGATTCCATGGTCTTCTTGTTGTGCGTGATGACCACGAACTGCGTGCGATCGCCGAAGCGCTTGAGCATGTTCAAGAACCGGTCGACGTTGGCGTCGTCCAGCGGGGCGTCGACTTCGTCCAGGAGGCAGAACGGGCTCGGCTTCACCAGGTAGATCGCGAACAGCAACGCGATCGCGGTGAGCGCGCGCTCGCCGCTCGACATGAGCGTGATGCTCTGCAGGTGCTTGCCCCGGGGCTTGGCCGCGATCTCGATCTCGGCCTCCATGGGGTCCTCACCCAGCATGCGCAGCTCGCAGTCGCCACCTTCGAACAACGTCTGGAAGATGTCCTTGAAGTTCTTGTGGACCTTCACGAACGTCTCGGCGAACAGGTCGGACGCCGTGACGTTGATCTTCTCGATCGCTTCGAGGAGCTGCGCCTTGGCCTGGTTCACGTCCTCGCGCTGCTGGGTGAGGAACGTGAAGCGCTCCTTCTTCTTGCTGTACTCCTCGAGCGCCAGCAGGTTCACCGGGCCGATCGCGCGCAGCGTGTTGCGCGAGGACTCGAGCTTGGGCCCGGCCTCCTCGAGCGTCACGCCTTCGGGCAGCGGCCGCGCCTCGAACGACTCGGGCTCGATCTCGTATTCGCTGCGCAGGCGCTCGAACGTGCGGTCGAGCTCGGCACGCGCCTGGACGCGGTCGAGTTCGAGCATGTGCAGCCGCTCGCCCAGCTCCTGCTGCTGGAAGCGGCGGTCGCGCGCCTGATCGTCGAATGCCTTCACTTCTTCCTTGAGGGCATTGAAGCGGATCTGAAGTTCGACCACGCGCTCGCGCTGCGAGCCCTCGGACTCCAGCAGGCCCGTGAGCCCGGCCGCGAGTCCGGCCACCTGGGCCTCGATCTCGGCGATGCCGCCCCGGTGCTGCGTGGCCTCGGCGTCGCGCGCCGCGATGCCCGAGTTGAGTTCCTGCAGCGTCTGCTCGAGCCGCGCCCACTGCGTCTCGAGTTCGCCCGCCGAACGCGACAGCTGCAGCAGCGACTCACGCGCCGCCTGCGCGCGCTGCGACGCCTCGTCGCGGCGCTGCTCCAACGAGCGCACCGCGCCGTCGGTCTCGGCCAGCTGCGCGCGGACCACGTCGAGCTCGCCCTGGAACGCCGCCAGCTCGGCCTCGGCATCGGCCAGCGTGCGGGCGAGGGTCTCCATCTCGAGCACGAAGCCGTCGATCTCACGCACGCGCTCGTCGGCCTCCTTGGCCGCGAACGTGCGCTCACGATCGAGCCCGGCCAGCTCACGCACCTGCGACTCGAGTGCGGTGCGCGTCTCGTCGACCAGCCAGCGCGCGTGATCGCGCTGCTCGATGGCACGGTGGCGCGCCTCGTCTTCCGCGTCGCGCTGCGTCTGCAGCCCTTCGATGGTGAGCCCCAGCTCGGTGAGCCGGCCCGACAGATCGCGGATCTCGGCCTCACGGTGCAGCAGGCCGCCCGTGGTCTTGCCGGCACCTGCGCGCACGCGGCCGCGCTCCCACACCTCGCCGTCGATGCTCACGAAGCGCAGGCCCGCGGGCGACTCGTGCGCCAGCTGCGCGGCCAGTTCGCGCGAGTCGACCACGACGACCGAGCCCAGCAAGCGCTCGGCCAGCAGCCGGTAGCGCTCGTCGCAGCGCACGAGGTCCGAGGCGCGGCCCACGACGCCGGCGACCGCCGGGATCTCGGGCAGCGAACGCGACGCCAGCGCGGACAGGTCCACGAGCGTGGCCCGGCCGCCTTCGGGGCGGCGCAGGCGCTCGATCGACGGGTCGATCGCGCCGCGGTCTTCGACCAGCACGAACGACGCGGCCTCGCCGAGCGACGCTTCGAGCGCGTCGAGGTAGGCCGTGGGCACTTCGAGCACGTCAGCCACCACACCATGCAGGCCGGGCAGCGACTCGCGCTCGGCGAGCAGCGACTTCACGCCTTCCGACACACCCTCGAAGTTGGCCTTGAGCTCCAACAGCGTCTGCAGGCGCGAGTCGGCCGCAGCGGCATCCTGGCGCAGCCGCGACAGCGCGGCGTCGGCCTCCTGGATGCGCAGCTCGACCGCGCGGATGGCATCTTCGCTGGCCGACAGCTCGCCCTTGGCACCCGCGAGCGATTCTTCGAGCTCGGTGCGGCGCACCTCGCCCTCGACCTTGCCACGCTCGAGATCGGCCACGCGCTCCAGCAGCTCGGCGCGGCGCGTCTCGGCGGAGTTCTTGCGTTCGGTGAGTGACACCTGGCGGTCGCGGATGCGCTCGCAGGTGCCCTTCTTGTCGGCCTCGACCGAGAACAGGTCGAGCGACAGCTGCTTGTGTTCCGCCGCCTTGCTGCGGCCGGCGCGCAGTTCCTGCTCGACCTGCTCGAGCGCGGCCTCGGCCTGCTCGGACTCGATGTGCGAGCTCTCGCGCTTCTCGCGCGTGGCCTGCAGCGTGAGCTGCACTTCCTGCTCGCGCGCCTGCGTCTCTTCGAGGCGCTCGCGCATGCGGCGCGCCTCCTGCTCGGCCTCCTCGGCGCGGCGCAGCAATCCGGACGCGCGCTCGCGCAGCAGCACCACCTGGTGCTCGGCGGCCACGCGGGCCTCTTCGCGATCCTTCAAGCCGCCCTGTGCCGTGAGCAGCTCGCGCTCGAGTTCGAGCAGCGCCAGCTTGCGGTCGGTGAGCGTGGCCTCGAGCGTGTCGAGCTCGGCCGTGATGCCCTCGCGGCGCACGGCTTCTTCCTGCCACTCGTCCTTGGACTTGGCCTCGCGCGTCTTCAGGGCCTCGATCGTGCCGGCGGTGAGCGCCAAGTCGAGGTCGCGCACTTCGTCACGCAGGCGCTGGTACTTGCGCGCCTTGCCCACCTGGCGGGCCAGCGAACGCAGCTCGCGCTCGATCTCGAACACGATGTCGTTCAAGCGCGTGAGGTCGGACTCGGTGGCGTCGAGCTTGTTGAGCGCTTCCTTCTTGCGCTGCTTGTACTTGGTGATGCCCGAGGCTTCTTCGAACAGGAAGCGGCGGTGCCCGGTGTTGTCCGACAGGATGTTGTCGACCATCGAGCGCTCGATGACCGAGTAGGCATGGCTGCCCATGCCGGTGTCGAAGAACAGGTCGCGGATGTCGCGCAGACGGCACGGCGTCTTGTTGAGGAAGTACTCGCTCACGCCCGAGCGGAACACGCGGCGGGCGATGGTGACCTCGGAGAACTCCGTGGGCAGGATGCCCGCGTCGTTCTTGAACGTGAGGTGCACCTCGGCCATGCCGAGCGGCTTGCGCGTGGGGCAGCCGTTGAAGATGACGTCTTCCATGGAGTCGCCACGAAGCTGCTTGGCGGACTGCTCGCCCAGCACCCAGCGGATGGCGTCGGAGACGTTGGTCTTGCCGCAACCGTTCGGGCCGATCACACCCGTGATGCCCTCACCGAAGTGAAGGTCGGTACGGTCGCAGAACGACTTGAACCCCTGGATCTCGAGTTTGTAGAGGAACATCCATGCACTCCACGGGTGCCGGGGCAGCGGTCGGGACGCGGACGCATGGCCGACGCGTCAGGCGGGGCCTGCGCGCGATCGGTCCGTCCACGGCTGGACCACTCCCGAGCACCGTCGCGGGGAGTCGGCCCGCGGTATCGGTGTCCGAGGCGAGACCTCGGGTGTCATTCAGGGTTGCGTGAGCGCTGTCTCGATACGGCTTACCCCAACGGGCACAGGCGTTTAGGCGGTTGCAGCCGCCCGAGCCGGGGAGACTCGTGCGTGTGGCGGCCGTGTTCGCGCTGATCGTCTGGAGTTGGGCTCTGCCGAGCACGCAAAGTAAGCGCTCGGGCAGGCCGGGTCAACGGAAATGGCTGCCGCCGGCGCGGTCCTGACCCGCCCTGTACGGGTGGGCCGAACCCGCGCCAATCGCGGGTCCGAGGGGCGTCCTGCGGGAGCGGGGGCCGGGTGCGGTCGGCACCCCCTCGGGCACCATCAACCCGGCGGAAGGCTCAGCGCGTACCTGACCACCCAGATTCCGGTTGCGAGAAAGGCGGCGGCAACGATCATCCAGACGATCCCAATGGCGACGGCGCGATTGCCGGTCAGCGGCTCGGGAATCGCATTGATCTTTGTGTGTCGCCGGATGAACCCGTCACGTACTGCGTAGAACACGAGCACCCCGGCGCCTGCGAAGACGAGAACTGTGATGGCGAGCAACTTTTGCCGTTCGTCCAAATCCATCTCCCAATCGCAGGTTGGGTCCGTCACCGCACTATCTGCCCCCGGAAGAACGGCAGGCCCCGGCGCATTCCCCAATCATCCGAACCGAGCGCACGCTGCCCTGGGTGGCCGGAAGTAGAGGGTCAGTTCGTTTCGACTGGCCCTGAGTATCGTGTTTCCTCCCAGAACTCGCGTTCGAATCCGCGCAGGCTGACCCTGCGTCGCTTGAGAACACCGCGCTCGAGCAGGAGACGCGCGACATAGCCTGTTGACTCCTCCCCACCCTTGATGAGCACCACCGCGCTTTGGGAGCCCAGCACCGCGATCGTCATCGAATCCGGCTGGCCGAGATCTGCGAACGCGGACAATGGAATCGAGACTTCGCGACCCGCCCAACGCACCCGCAAGTCACGAACATGGCGGGTCAGGTCGCGTTCTTCGTCACCCCCCCACATCTTCCGCGACCCCGGCAGAGGCATCGCCTCCGCAGTAACATCGATCATTACAACGACCGAGTCACCGGTTCCTAGCGGGCAGGCTCGACGGTAGCTGCCGTTGATCAGGGCGGTGCTTCCCTGACCCTGCGCCGGCCGAGCCATCGCCACCATCGCAAGAACTAATATCGCCGTGGTGGCTCCCAGCATTCCACGCCACCCGAGCCGGTGCTGCCCCCCCCCTGAATACGCCTGTGCTTCCCTCGTTGCACACCAACGCTCGCCAGTCTGCCGGGCCGTCATGGGACGACTCGAAGGTTGCGATCGCCGCTGTCGCGCATCTGCTGGCGAACGCCCTTGGGAAGGATGATGCACCCTTGCGAAGCCTGTCCGGGGTGCGCGACGGCATCCCCGTGAACCAAGAACTTGTTTCTATAGTACGCATTTTCCCAACGAGTCGGCGTCAAGGCTAAGACCGGTGGCTTGAACTGGCTCCGCGAAGTCGCTTCCATGGTCCAGTCCCCTGTGGGAATCGGTCCCACGAAGGCCTGCCACTCCTTCTTGGGATTGTTCTTTCCATCGCCGGCTCCCGAGTACCCCCTACCCACGCTCGCCCGTGCACCCGTCTTGTCGTCGATGTGGGTCAGCTCGCCGGTGGACTGTGAATACTCCCAGACCAGTCCCGTCGGGTCGATGAGGTTGATTCCGTCAGATAGCGCGTAGTTGTAGGCATTGGTGCCGCCGTTGAACGTGACCGGGTCCTTCGCCGTCCACCGTCCCACTCCCGGCTCGTAGTCGCGGGCGCCGAACCGCACCAGCCTCGTGTCGCGGTCCTGGATGCCGCTCACGTAGCCCAGGCCCTGGAACGCCGGCGCCGTGTCGAGCACGAGGTTGCCCCACGCGTCGTAGTCCAGCCGCTGCATTACCGCACCACTCGCCGCGTCCACGACCATCCGGATGCTCCCCAGGTGGTCCGTCACCACGCGGTACTCCACTCCCGCGCGCACCAGCAGGTCCGGCGCGTGCTCGGACGTCCCGTACACGTACCGGTTCAACAGCGCCCCCGTGCCGTCCAGCTCGGCCACCGGCGACAACCCGTCGCGGTAGAGCCAGCCGCGCTCGCGCACGCCGTTCACCGTCCGCGCCACCCGGCGGCCCTGCCCGTCGGCCAGGTAGACCACCGTCGTGCCCGGGTTCCCGCTCGGTGTGCCGCTCACCATCGGCAGCACCGTGGCCGAGACCAGGTGGCCCAGCGCGTCGTAGTCCGTCGTCAGCAGCTCGCCGGGCCGGCTCCTCTGCCGCAGCTCACCCGCCGCCGTCCAGTCGTACGCCGACTCCCCGTAGCTCCGCAACCGGTCCTGCGCGTCGTAGCTGGCGGTGGCGACCAACGCGTCGTTGGCCCCGTACTCCGCCGTGCGGTTGCCGTTGCCCACCCCCAGGCTGTCGTACTCGTACCGGCTCACCTGCACCCCGTCGACCCGCACCCGCGTCAGCCAGCCCGTCGCCGCGTCGTAGTCGTAGTGCGTGCTGCGGCTCTCCGGGCCCGACACCCCGGCCACCGTCTCCGCGATGTCCGTCACGCGACCCAGCGCGTCGCGCGTCAGCGACTGCTGCAGCAGCACCGTGCTGCCGATCCGGTAGCGCAGGTTCGCCAGCTCGCCGTACGCGTTGTAGTCCCGGCTCTCGTGGATCCCGCCCGCGAGCGGACCCGCGTGCGTGCTGTCGATCAACCCGTCGGCCACCCGGCGGTGGATGTTCAGCGAGTCCTGCCCCGAGACCGCCACCGTCGTCAGCAGGCCATCCAGGTCGGCGTACGTGCTCGTCACCGTGCTCACCGCGGAACCCACCGTCACCGTCTCGGTCCGCTCGTGGAAGTCGGCGTCGAACGTCCGCGCCAGTGAGCCCGACACCGCACCCGACCACGTCTCGCGGCTCACGAACGGACCCGTGTAGTCGTAGCTGCACGTCACCGAGTCCGGCGACGTGACCGACCGCAACTGCCCGCTCGGCGCGGCCGGGCCCTGCGCCACATCCCAGTACGTGAAGCTCATCGGCGAGCGCCCCGGCTGAGTGATGCCCGTGAGCCGGCCGTTCGTCGGGTGATAGCTCAGCACCACGTCCCCTCCGTCGGGCCGGTGCACCGTCGTCAACTGCCGGTCCCAGTTGTGATCGAACGTCGTGCCGGGTGACACCACACCGGGCACCACGGGCGGTGTGTAGCCGCTCAGGTCATCGAGGTCGCTGTACGCGCGAAGGGGAGCCACACATTGATCCACTCACGGCACTATCGCCTTCGGCGCGCCGCCTCGATGAGCGAAGTGAGATCCATCCCGCGCGAGTCAATAGTTACCCGCCCTGACGCTAGGGACTCTCTCAAGAGCTTTGCCAGAGCTTCCACTCCCGCGTCCTCAACCGTCCGTTCCTCGATGAAGACTTGATCGGCCCCGCTAACTAGGAGGTCGAGCTGCCTCCCCTCCGAGTCATAGCATTCATATGCTCCCTCCTTCACATCGATCGCCTCGACCCAGGCAATCAGGTCGCTAGCGGAATCAAACACGTGGACATCCAAACCTTCAGCGCAAACCAATGGCGGTCTCACGTCTCACCACCCATGTTCCCAGGGGCGGTGGTTGCCACCTCCCTGTCCGTAGCCCTTGCCATACGAGCGGTGATAGTGCGGACGTTCGCCGAACGGATGCTTGGTACGATTCCCCCACGGCGCAATGCGGATGTTCTTCCCGATTCGCAGCTCCGGACCACGAAGGTACATCGCCACCTGTACGACGACTCCGTACATGTAGGCGACTCGGTAGGCATCCGTGCAGGTTCGCACTTCACTCTCACCCGGCGTGAACCGGCGGATGATGCGGGTGACACCCATTGAGGCGCCATCCCCGAATCCCGCGATCGCATCCACGACAGGTTCTGGAATCGAGGGCGTCGCAGCAAGCGCCTCGTCCCATGGACTCATCCCTGATCCAGCAGAACTCTGTGGGGCGATGGGGGCAGCACCTTCAGGGTCCACCAGATTCACCGGGTCCGCTTCCGCGTACGCGAACACGTTCGCGCCCCCGGCCTGACCGACCGGGTCCTTCGCCGTCCACCGTCCCACTCCCGGCTCGTAGTCGCGGGCGCCGAACCGCACCAGCCTCGTGTCGCGGTCCTGGATGCCGCTCACGTAGCCCAGGCCCTGGAACGCCGGCGCCGTGTCGAGCACGAGGTTGCCCCACGCGTCGTAGTCCAGCCGCTGCATTACCGCACCACTCGCCGCGTCCACGACCATCCGGATGCTCCCCAGGTGGTCCGTCACCACGCGGTACTCCACTCCCGCGCGCACCAGCAGGTCCGGCGCGTGCTCGGACGTCCCGTACACGTACCGGTTCAACAGCGCCCCCGTGCCGTCCAGCTCGGCCACCGGCGACAACCCGTCGCGGTAGAGCCAGCCGCGCTCGCGCACGCCGTTCACCGTCCGCGCCACCCGGCGGCCCTGCCCGTCGGCCAGGTAGACCACCGTCGTGCCCGGGTTCCCGCTCGGTGTGCCGCTCACCATCGGCAGCACCGTGGCCGAGACCAGGTGGCCCAGCGCGTCGTAGTCCGTCGTCAGCAGCTCGCCGGGCCGGCTCCTCTGCCGCAGCTCACCCGCCGCCGTCCAGTCGTACGCCGACTCCCCGTAGCTCCGCAACCGGTCCTGCGCGTCGTAGCTGGCGGTGGCGACCAACGCGTCGTTGGCCCCGTACTCCGCCGTGCGGTTGCCGTTGCCCACCCCCAGGCTGTCGTACTCGTACCGGCTCACCTGCACCCCGTCGACCCGCACCCGCGTCAGCCAGCCCGTCGCCGCGTCGTAGTCGTAGTGCGTGCTGCGGCTCTCCGGGCCCGACACCCCGGCCACCGTCTCCGCGATGTCCGTCACGCGACCCAGCGCGTCGCGCGTCAGCGACTGCTGCAGCAGCACCGTGCTGCCGATCCGGTAGCGCAGGTTCGCCAGCTCGCCGTACGCGTTGTAGTCCCGGCTCTCGTGGATCCCGCCCGCGAGCGGACCCGCGTGCGTGCTGTCGATCAACCCGTCGGCCACCCGGCGGTGGATGTTCAGCGAGTCCTGCCCCGAGACCGCCACCGTCGTCAGCAGGCCATCCAGGTCGGCGTACGTGCTCGTCACCGTGCTCACCGCGGAACCCACCGTCACCGTCTCGGTCCGCTCGTGGAAGTCGGCGTCGAACGTCCGCGCCAGTGAGCCCGACACCGCACCCGACCACGTCTCGCGGCTCACGAACGGACCCGTGTAGTCGTAGCTGCACGTCACCGAGTCCGGCGACGTGACCGACCGCAACTGCCCGCTCGGCGCGGCCGGGCCCTGCGCCACATCCCAGTACGTGAAGCTCATCGGCGAGCGCCCCGGCTGAGTGATGCCCGTGAGCCGGCCGTTCGTCGGGTGATAGCTCAGCACCACGTCCCCTCCGTCGGGCCGGTGCACCGTCGTCAACTGCCGGTCCCAGTTGTGATCGAACGTCGTGCCGGGTGACACCACACCGGGCACCACGGGCGGTGTGTAGCCGCTCAGGTCATCAAGGTCGCTGTACGCATAGCCGTGCGCCGGCCGGCCCGGTGGTGTGAGCGAGACCAGATCGCCGTTGGCGTTGTAACCGTATCCCACGACGTGGCTGCCGGGAAGCGTGATGGTCTGGACACGGTCGGCCAGGTCGTAGGCGAACGTCGTCGTACGGGCGAGCGGGTCCGTGACCGTGTACAGACGGCCCTTGGCATCGTAGGTGTAGTCCCACGCACGCGATCCCTGGGACACTCGGCTCAACCGGCCCTTGTTCGCACTGCTTGCGGCGTAGTACTGAAAGCTCACCGGGGAGATGATACCGCCCAGCGAGGCACTCAGGAGTCGGCCGGCCGCATCGAATTGCATCGTGGACTGCCGGCCCGCAGGCGTTCGGGTGATGAGCGACGAAGTCACGGTGTCGTAGATCGACAGGTACCGTGTGCCGTTCAGCGTCACGCTCTCCTGGAGCGTTGATCCGGCGACCCTCACGGTACGAAGGACCGTCCGGACCACGCTGGGCGCAGGGGCCTGCACCGGCAACGTGGTGGTCTCGACGGAGTCGACGGGAGCGATCCAGCCGAAGCGTGGGTCCTTGGCCTTGAATGTCCGTACGGTCTCGCCTGTTGACGATGTGACGAACTCGATATCCCCCCCTGCCCCCGTGGCCAACATGCTGTCCACAGCAGTGGCCTTCACTCCGTCAGGCCGCAGGAGTACGTGGCGTCGTATCCCATCGAGCATGCGCATGATGGTGTACTGCGTGACACGGCCCTCCGGCGAGCGCTTCGTGACATCCCGAATTGTCGGTGACTCCGCTTGCTCGAACCTGAGCCACTTGTCGGCCGGGGCTCCGGGCGCCTGCTCCGAGATCAACCGTCCGTCGGAGGCCCCGTAGTCGTAGTGCCAGACTTTGCCACGTGGATTCGTGAACGCCCTGAGAAGTCCACCTGCGTCGCAGGTCATCTGGTACGACTCGTTGTTCGGATTGGCGACGGAGGCCAGGTACTTCCCGCTCGCGTCCAACTGCAGCACGGTGGTCTGCCCGAAGGGAGCCGGAGCATGGATACTGATCATTCCCCCGGACCTCTCGATCGTCGTGACGAGGCCGTCGGCATCAGTGATGCTGGTCAGCTCTCCGGTCGCAGCGTCATAGCCGAACTGGAACAGGGTCACGCCCGAACGTGCGTCGAGCGTCCGCAGATGCCTGCCGTTCGAGTTGAATACGTACTTCTCTCGGCCGTCCGAGCTGGGAACCTGGATCTCCCCGAACTGAACGCTGGGCAACTCGGGCGCGTACCGGGTGATGCCGTTGGCACTGTTCCCCGTGCCGATCTCGCCGATGTACAGGACGCCATTGCGGTCAACCGCGATGCAATTGATGAGTTGGAACTTCGCCGATCGCGCAAGCACTGGACCTTGAGACAAGAAGTTCGCTGCACTCGGCAGTCCGCCGGCGACCATCGTGAGTCCGCCGTCTGACTCCACGCGGTAGACGCTCATCTTGCTGTCGAGTGTGCTGGCTCCGTTCCCAACATTCTGCGAAACGTAGATGGCTCCGTCGGGGCCCTTGCAGAGCGAATTCACGCTGAACACGACCACGCCGTCACGGGTCCTTAGCTTCTGCGCTGACATCCGGTTGTCTGGGCTGATCGTGACGATTCGACCTTGCCCCTGCAATACTAACAAGTTACCCCGGTCGTCCATGACCATTTCACCGGCATTCTGCATCGCGAGCGAGTCCGCTCGCCCCAGAAAGCCTTCCTCAGCCTGGGGAAAGCTCGTCCCTCCATTGCCAGCATAGGTGGTGATGCGGCCGTCGGTGCCAACGCGCAAGATCCGGTACTCGTCGGCGATGTAGATGGAGCCGTCCTTGGAGGTAGCCACACCGCGGGGATCCCGGAGCAGGGCATCCTTGGCCAACATCCCATCCACGAATGTGCCAGCAGGGTTGCCGGCAACCAGATACACCCGTCCGTCAGTTGAGATCCTGAAAACCCGGCTCCCGCCGACCCCCGTGTTCGTGAAATAAACGCTCCCGTCGGGGCCAACATCAATAGCACGCGGTGAACCGAGTCGTATAGAGGTCGCAGGCACGCCATCAGCCGTGTAGTCGACAGTACCTCCACCCGCCACCTTGTAGTACCGGCCGTCGGGCGTGACACGCGAAACGACCCTGGCGAGGTTGCCGGCATCCGTCAGGTAGAGATCCCCGGAAGGACCGAAGGCGATGTCGCTCGGTGTCACCGCACCGGTGGCCCCATTTCGTACATCCGTGCCGTCGGTGGGAATCGCGAAGCCTCCAGACGACGTACCGTGCCCCGCGAACATGCTGCGCGTGGGGAACACCCTGGAGCCGGCCCAGTAGGTGCCATCGCCAAAGTAGAGCGTGCCCGTCTCGTCATCGAAGCTCATGCGAAACGGGTTACGAATCCCCATGCCGAAGATCTCCGGTGCGCCATCCCTCCCGCCGGGAAAAAGATTTCCCTTCGGGTTCGAGTAGGTGCCGTCGGGCTCCGGATGAATGCGCAGGATCTTCCCGCGCAGATCGCGTGAGTTCGCCGCCGAGCGGAACGCGTCCCAGTTCTTCCGATCGGGCCGCGTGTCCACGGGCAGACCGGGATTCCAGTGACAATTGTCACCGTTGCCGATGTAGAGGTTGCCCTTTGCATCCATGCACATCGCGCCGCCCATGTGGAAGACGTGCTCGGTGTCATAAGGCCACTTCAGCAGCGTCCTTTCCGACTCCGCCGCCATTTTTCCGTCCGCGACGGTGAAGCGGCTCACACGCATCGTCCCCTGCGCCGCCGCCGGGCAGAACACCACGTAAATGTGCCCGCTCGTCGCGAAATCCCGCGCCACCGCCATACCGAGCAATCCCACTTCGCCCTTGGAGTGCGCAGGCACCTGCCCCAGCGCGCTCACCTCGCCCGACTTGGAGTCCCACCGCTTCACCGCGCCCCAGAACTCGGCGAACACGATGTCACCGCCCGGCAACACTTCCATCTGGATCGCATCGCGGCTCGCAGGCACGAGGATCTCCTTCTCGAACCGGCCGGGATCAAATCGCTCCGCGGCACTCGCGCTCCATGGGGCAATGGCAAGGCACAGCGCCACCACGGTGGGGCACGGCATTCGGGAGGGAACGTTTGTCTTCATGCGGGACTGCTTTTCGCCGCCCGGAGGCCGGACGTCAAAGCCGCACGCAAACCGGGGAACTCCCCCGCC
>JBEBGT010000432.1:0-3568 GCA_040081365.1 Candidatus Eiseniibacteriota bacterium
GGCATCGAGCCCTACGACATCTCGACCGGCGACTTCAACGACGACGGCCGCCTGGACCTGGCGGTGTCGTCCGGCGACTTCGGCGGGCTGCATGTGCTGTTGGGCTCCGCCACGGGGTTCTTCCCGGTGCACGATGTCTACCTGAGCGGCAACACGTGCTCGGGTGCGGCAGTCGCGGATGTCGACCAGGATGGAATCGACGATCTGATCGTCACGCACTCCGCTTCGGTCGGCACGCCGAACCAGCTGCAGATCCTGCCGGGGCTCGGCAGCGCCGGCACGGGCAATGGCACGTTCGGCACGCCGGTGTCGTTCACGGATTGCTGCACGCCGGTGCACGTGATCAGCGGGGACTTCGATGCCGACGGCCGGCCCGATTTCGCCACCTGTGCGTACTCGACCGACCACCTGTCGGTGTTCCTCGACGGGTGCTCGCCGCCGCCCGGCCCGCCGTCCATCGTGCGGATCCGGGACGTACCGAACGACCAGGGTGGCAAGGTGTTCCTCACCTGGACGCGCAGCGCGTTCGATGTGACCGGCGGCGCGGTGAACGCCTATCGCGTCTGGCGGCAGGTCCCGCCCGGCGCGCTGACCGAGACCGCGCTGGCCGCAGCCGACGAGGGCCGCGCGGACATCCGCCGCGAGTTGGTGACGCACGCCGACGGCAGCACCGAGATCGTGTTCTGGGAAGCCCTGGCGACGCTGCCCGCGCAGCGGCTGGCCGGCTATGGCTACACGGCCGCCACGCCGCAGGACTCCATCGCCGGCAGCAACCCGCGTTTCACGTTCTCCGTGAGCGCGCTCACCAACAACATCGATGTGTTCTACGACTCCGCTCCGGACAGCGGCTACTCGGTCGACAACGTGGCGCCGGGTGCGGTCGCCGGGCTTGTCGCGAGCCGCACGGCGGGTGCGGCCCAGCTCGACTGGCAGCCGGACGGCGCGCCGGACCTTGCCGGCTATCACGTCCATCGGTCCTACGACCCGGCGTTCGTCCCGTCGGCGGCGACGCTGCTGGCCACCGTCACGCAGCCGAGCTTCCACGACCCGGAGGGCATGACCGCCAGCTACCGCATCTGCGCGGTGGATGCGCATGGGAACATGAGCCCGTTCGCATCCGCGCTCGCGGCCACCACCGACGCGGGCCCGCGCCCTGCGCCGGGCAGGACCGCGCTCGCCGCGCCACGTCCGAACCCCGTGCGCGCTGCACTCGACGTGCGGCTGTCGCTCGCGCACGGCTCCCGCGTCTCACTCGCGCTCCACGACCAGCTCGGCCGTCACGTCCGCACACTGCTCGACGCGGCCCGGCCGCCGGGCGAGCTCACGTTGCGCTGGGACCTGCGGGACGACGCCGAGCAGCGTGTGGCGCCGGGCGTGTACTTCCTGCGCATGCGGGCCGATGGCCGCGAGCAGGTCCGGCGCGTGACGGTCGTGCGCTGAACGCGGGCACCCCGACCCGAGCCAGCATGCGCGGCGGCGGGCCGGACGCCCGCCGCCGCGCACGCGTCTACGGGAGGATCGCCGCGACCGCCTGTTCGAGCTCGGTCTCGCTCAGGCGCGTCGGCGTGTAACGCCGCACGATCCCCTTGCGGTCGATGAACACGAACGTCGGCGTGGCCGAGGCGCCGTACTCGATCATCGAGGCCTCGCTCAGCACCCGCGGCACACCGCCGAGGCCGTCGGCGCTGGCGTAGACCGCCGCCCACACGCTGTCGGCGCGCGCGGTCTCGGCGCCGCGTGCGGAGTCGCCGCTCTCGTAGTGGCGCGTCACCGCCACGCACTGCAGCCCGGCGGCGCGATGCCGGGCCAGCACGCGCGCGAGCGAACCGGCCTGGGCCTTGCAGTCCCCGCACCAGTCCGCCCACAGGAACAGCACTACGGGCTGCCCGCGCAGGCTGGCCAGGCTCGGACCGCTGCCCGGCTCGTCGGGGCGCAACTCGGGTGCCGGCTTGCCCACGAACGTGAGCAGCGCGATGCGCTTGTGGAGCCGCGAGCGCAGCGGACGCGTACCGGGCGCGCCGTCGCTGCCCTTGGGGAGCGCACCCAGTTCATGCTGCACGTACGCGACCGCGGCGGCATGCCCGCGCGTGCGATCGAGCCGCTGGGCCTCGACCTCGATCGCGGCACCCAGTGCCCCCTCGATGTCGTGATCCTCGTCGAGCTTGGCACCCTTCTCGATCCGCGCGGTGCAGGCGGCGTGCGCCTGGGCGGCGTAGCGACCGGCCTTGTCGAGATCCCCCAGCAGCATCGCACCGCGGGCAAGCCAGCCGAGGCCCGCGAGCCACGCGCCGTCCTCGCCGGTCTTCTCGCGATGCACCTCGAGCACGGACTCGGCCGACAGCAGGTCGCCGGCCGACAGCTTGTTGCGGATCGCGCTCACGGGCGACGGCGGTGCGGCGGGCACCGCGGGCGCGACCACCGCGGGCGGTGTCACCGGTGCGATCGCGGTCGCGGGCGACTGCGCGTACGTGAGCGATCCGCCCAGCGCGAGCGGCACCGACAACAGGGGGATCAAGCGGCGAGGGCTCTCGAGCGTCATGCGGTGGACCTCCGGGACCGGGACCGTCGACACCACGTGCAACGGAGTGCTGATTCCAGCACACCCCCCGCGCGGCGATGTCCGTTCCGGGACAACTGCGCGCGCGCAGGCGGACCATGCGTGTGGGGCCGGGGCACGGGCATGGGTCGCCGCGCCGCGCTCCCGCGCGGAGCACCGGGCCGGAAACACGAAAGCCGCACCCAGGGGCGCGGCTCCGTCTGCTGCAGCCTCGTGAAGTGGTGTCACGAAGCGTTGTTCTGGTGCCCGAGGCGAGATTTGAACTCGCACGGGTTTCCCCATACGCACCTCAAGCGTACGTGTCTGCCATTTCCACCACCCGGGCACCGATACTCGTAGCAGTGAAGCTCAGCGATTCGTCCCCGTCGCGGGAACCGGCGTGGCCGGCGCACCGGTCGCGGGCGGTGAGCCGGCCGGCAGCCCGCTCGACGGTGCGCCAGCAGCAGGCGCACCCGGCGTGGCCGGGGCCGAGGCCGCCGCGCGCTTGGCGGCTTCCGAGACGACACTGCGCTTGGCCCCCGTGCCCTTGGTGGTGAGCAGGGCCATGGAGAGCGAGGTCATGAAGAACAGCACACCCAGCACGACGGTCGCGCGCGTCACGAAGTCCGTGCCGCCACGGCCGCCGAACACGGTCTGCGTGGCATTGCCGAAGGCCCCGCCCGCGAGGCCACCGCCCTTGCCCGACTGGACCAGGATCACGGCCACGAGACACAGGCAGACGAGCAGATGGAGGCCCAACAGCAACGCGTACATACGGCTCCTCGTGTTTCAGGGTGCACTTGCAGCAGGTCCCGCCGGGCGATCGCCCGGGCGGGTCGGCCTTCGCGTGAGCGATCCGGCCGGAATGCGAGAACGGGCGAAGAATCTATCAGTCCGCCGCCCCGGGCGTCAAAACCGGTCGCCGAGCCCCGGCCCCGGCCGGCCCCACCCCGCTCAGGAGGCCGCCGCGGCCGCGGTGACGATCTTCCAGAACGACGCCGCTTCGAGCGCGGCCCCGCCCACCAACGCGCC
>JBEBGT010000433.1:0-3564 GCA_040081365.1 Candidatus Eiseniibacteriota bacterium
ATGCGGGCCCGTCTCGATCATGTCGCCCATCACCAGTGAGAGCTGCCCGGTGGTGGCCAGGGTGCCGTGCGGCGTGAGCACGCCGTTGTAGAAGCGCGCCCAATACGGCTCGGTGGTGGCCCCCACGGACTCGCCCCACACCAGCAGCGCACCGCCCCAGCCATCCTTGGCGATGCGCGGCTGCACGGCGAACGTCCCGGTGAGACTGACGGCCTGCGAGCTACCGACAGGCGCGCCGGTGAACACCGAGAACCGCTGCACCTGGACCGTTCCGCTACCCAGCACCCAGACCGCGGTGAACAGACCATCGCCCGTGGTGGTGATCGTCGGGCTGGTCTCGTTGACGCCCGAACCGGCCAGCGCACCCTTCCACGGCACGGTGCCATTGATCAGCACCAGCGCCCCGTACACATCGCGGTCGGTGGGCGTGAACGCGTACTCGTACACCACCAGCAGGTTGTCCGTCTCATCGAGCGTGGCCACCGGAACCGACTGCGCGCTGGGGATCGATGCGTCGATGACGATGCCGCTGAGCGGGAACCCCACCTCGGCGACACCTGTGGGCGTCATGAGCGTGGCGTAGTTCTTAGCCACCGCATCGCGCCGGTCGTTCCACACCACCCAGATGTGGCCACTGCTCGTGCGCAGCGCCGAGATGCCCGTCTGGTCCCCAGCCACCGCGCAGATGGCGCGTCCGCCCGCGGGCCAGGCCGGATCCGGCGTGCCATTGGCGCGGATGTGCTGGCCGTACACATCGTAGTTGCCCGAGCGCGCGTCTTCCCAGAACACGTACGCGCCGCCGTTGCCGTCGGGCACGGCAGCGTCCACCTATTGATCCGCGAATGGCGCCGTGATGGCCGGCACTGCGAGCGGGTCGTGGGTCCATGCCGCGTGGGCACGAGGGGCCAGTAACAGCAGTGCGGCCATGGCCGCCGAGTAAACGAACCGATGCGTGGATGGACGCATGGACGCCTCCGGAGAGAGAGGGGAACTACGCACGCGCACATCCCTGTTGCGGCGCGGGCGCCAGCTGGATGACCGGCGCACTATACCGTCGCCGCGAGAATCCGCCCTCAAGAAACACGTACGCCGCCTGCCGGTGCTCCGTCAGGCGGCGTGCGTGTGTGCAGTCATTCAGCCAGGTGTTACGACCTACTGCTTGCCGCCCAGCAGCCCCGCCTTCGCCACCTCGGGCAGGATCAGTTTGTCGACCTGCGTTTGAATGGTGAGCGCCGTGACGGCATCGGTGGTCATCGATGAACCCGACCACACCAGGCGGCCGCCATCTTTGGTGGTCCACACGTCGGTCTGGAAGTTGGCCACCGCGACGGCCTCGGTACGCTCGGGCACCTGCACGTCCTGCCACACCGCGTAGTACGCGCCCGTGAACGGGTTCTGCTTCATGACCGATTCACGCTTCACGTAGCCCGGGATCACGTTCTGGGTCTGGCCGTCCGGCGGTCGCATGTTCACGAACACGCCGTCGTAGCCATTGGCTCGCACCGCGTCGATCACCTGTTGCGTGTCGGGCAGCGCGTTGGCCCACACCCGGTAACTGGGCGTGGCCTTGGTGCCGCGCGCCGCCAACCCGTTGACCAAGGCGTCTTCCCAAAGCCGGCGCTTCACGGCATCGACGCGCAGACTGACCACCAGCACGTTGGTCATGGGCGCGGCCTGGAACGATTCGTCGCGCCACATGTTGCCCATCTGGGCGGCGGCACAACCCGAGAGCACGGCGGCAACTGCAAGCAGAAGTACGGCCACACCGCGCGAGAGCGGCCTGCGAAACGCGCGCATCGAGGACTCCTTACAAGGGACTCGGCAGAGGGCTACGAACGAACCGGCGGCGCGCAGACTATCGCGTGTGGGTGCAGGCGGGCAATGCGGCTGCCCGCTGCCGGGCAAATGGTGTGCACCTGCCCCGCACGCGGGCGCGCGACAAGCCGGCCCTGCCGCTATTCGCCGCTGCGCCCCGCCACACGCGCGAGCAGTTCGCGAAACCGCGGCTCGGCGCGCAGCGACGCGAAGTCGGCGTCGTCGGCCATGCCCTGCCCCATGCCCTCGTCCACCGCGCGGGCCAGTGCGTCGAGCGCGTCCTGCTTGCGCCCCACGCGGGCATAGCCACACGCCAGGTTGTAAGACGCCGCGCCACGCGTGTTGCGGCCCGCGGGAATGCCGGCCGCGAACGCCTGTTCGTAGTGGCGCACGGCATCTTCGTTGCGGTTCGCACCCAGTTCGGCGTAGCCCAACTGGCCCAACGTGCGGCTGTCGGTGAACCCCGCCGCCACCGCGCGCGAGTAACGCCACGGCGTCGGCCCAGCGCTGCTGGTTGATCCGCACCACGCCGAGCTGGGCTGCCGCCATGACGTTGGTGCTGTCGAGCGCGTACAGGCGTTCGAACACCGGCGTGGCCTCGTCGAACCGGCGCAGGTCGCGCAACGCCTGCGCGTACGGCATGAGTGCCGCGGGGTCGTCGGGATGCGCGGCCAACCAGGGCGCCAGCACACGCACCTTGGCCTCGGGGTCGTTGCCGAAGACCACCGCCATGATGTCGCGCTCCTGCGACCGCGCCCCGGTGGGCTGCGGCACCGGCATGAGGTGCGCGCTAAAGAACGCGATCGTCTGCTGGATCAGCCGGCGCGAGTCGTCGGTGTCGGCCAGCCCGTCGAACCCATGCGGCAGCCCAGTACCATAGGCGAGCGTCCACGGAGCGCCCACCGCCACCACGCGGTGCCAGAGCGAATCGAGATCGGCGCTCATGCGCGGCGCGTCGGACGCCGCCACCACGAACAGCACCGGCAGGTCGGTGCGCGGGGCCGCGGCCGGCGGATTGCCGTAGTAGAGCGCCGCCGCGCGCACCTGCTTGGGCGCGTCGGGCTTGCCCAGGAACTCCCATGCACCACGCACGTTGGCCGACGCTGCGTACACCCCGATGCGCGCGGCATCGATGCCGTAGGCCGCCCCCTTGGCCGCGAGGAAGTCGAACACGTGCGCCAGCGACTCCTGGATGTGTTCGCCGCTGGCATCCATGGACACGCCCACGAACCCGTGCGCCGCCACCAGCCGCGGCCAGCCGCGGTAGATGCCCCAGTCCTTCACGCGACTACCCGGCCGATCGCCGATGGCATTGATGAACACCACCACCGGCCGCAGCTCGCCGCGCTTGGCCAGAGGCGGCTGGTAGATGTCGACGGCCAGCGTGTCGGTGGCGCTCTGCCAGTAGGTGACGTTGGGCACCAACCGCACCTGCTTGGTGGCCGGGATGTCGTAGACGACGCCGAAGCGGCTGACGTCGAGGCCGGACTCGGCCGTGGCCGCGTGCGCGGCGCTCGGGACGCTTGCGAGGAGCATGAGCGCGGCCGCGCGCGCCATGGCGCGGCGTGCGACTTGGACTACGGGTTGAGAGCGCATGGCAGGACCATGGCGGCGACTCCTGCCCCCGCCAATCGCCGAGCCACCGGCGAGCGAACCCCGGCGACGAACGCCACGGTTGCTGCCATGAACCGCCGGCGGCAGTGCGCGTGCGCCGCCCGTTGTTGCCCGCCCACCCCGCGCTGCCATAGC
>JBEBGT010000434.1:0-3549 GCA_040081365.1 Candidatus Eiseniibacteriota bacterium
TACGCCGTGTCGTTCGGAACCAACCTGCTCGAGAACCTGGCGCGGCTCTTCGGTTGGACCGTCGACCAGCGCAACCCGATCCCGGACCTGCACGCCACCACCGCCGGCTCCGAGCGCTATGTGCTGTCGGTCCTCGTGCTGTTGCTGACGGCCGCCGCGTTCCGGTTGCGCTCGGGCGGACTCCTCCGTTCGGGGGTGGCCTGGTGGTGGCTCGCCGTGCTGCCCGTGCTACCGCTGCCGGGACGCACTTACCTGCACTACCTGTACGTGCCGCTCGCTGGGGCGTCGCTCGTCGCGGCCGCGCTGTGGGACGCGGCGCTGCGCCGGCGCGCGGCTCGCCGTGCCCGCCCGGCCGCGGGCGAGGCGCGCGGGCACTGGGTCGCGGCAGCCGTCGTGGTGCTGGTGCTGGCGCTGTGGTCGGACGCGCTCTTGTCCATGCGGCTCGACCTGCGCATGACGAACGTGGACTGGCCGCTCGACCCCGTGCTGCGGAAGAGCGAGATCGCGCGCCGTGGCATCGGCGACGTGCGCGCCGCACTCGCGGGCCGCAAGGCGCGCGTGCTCATCCTGATCCCGGCCGCCATCTCGAGCGACGTCAATCTGGGCAGCGGCCAGTTCTCCAAGAACACACCCATCAAGCGCTACGCGCTCGAGTCCGTGCTCGATGACGGGCGGTCGCTGCGCGCCCAGGTCGCGAACGCCGAGTCGGTGCAGTTCGTGCACGACTACGAACCGGGGCACGAAGGCTGGGAGTGCTTCCTGTCACTCAGCGACTCACACCTGGTGCCACTCGGCGCGGTGCCGGCCGCGCACGCGGAGTACATTGTGTCGATGTTGCGTGCGAACCTGCCCGCGGCGGCACTCGACTACGCTCAGAAGGCGGTGGCCGACCGCCCCGACGACCCGGCGCTGCGCCCGCTGCTCGAACGCGCGTTCGCAGCGACGCCTCGCTGAAGCCGGACGGTGCTACTGGAGCACCACCAGCCGGCTCGTGACGCTGTGCTCACGCTGGCTCACACGCGCGAAGTACATGCCCGCGGCCAGCCGTGCACCCGTGTCCTGGCCCAGGCGCAGCTCGTGGTGGCCCGCGGCCATGCCGGTGAGGTCGCGCTTCAGTACGCTGCGGCCCGCGACGTCGAGCACCTCGAGCGTGGCCGGACCGTCCGCACCCAGCGTGAAGCGGAGCGTGACATCGCCGCGCGACGGATTGGGGAACGCGCGGTGCATGGCCAGCGCCACGGCCGGGGCATCGCCCACAGCGAGCACGCCGCCGCCGTCCCACGCCGACTGGATCTCGGCGTCGTAGGCGCGCAGCTGCGCCAGGCTGCCCAGGGCGTCGAGGCCCTGCGCCAGGATCACCGCGACCACCACTTCCTGCGAGTCGCCGGGCGCCATGCTGATGGGGCCCCACGTGAGCAGCATGCGCTGGTCCTGGGGCAGAGTCTCGCGCCAGCCCGTGCCCGCAATGGGGTCGCCCGTGAACTGGAACGTCGTGGGTTGGTTCGTGAGCGGGTCGAACATCGCGGTGCTGTCGATGGTGAGCCCATGCAGCACGTTGCGCGTCTCGGTCAGGGTGTCGGGGTCGGCACCGTTCACGAAGTGGCTGAACGACGACATGCCGAGCCGCGTGAGCGTGGCGTCGGTGGGACCCTGCAGCAGGTCGTAGCCGATCGCTGGCGGGTTCGTGCCGTACACCGCGTCGGGGGTGGAGGCGTTGTAGCAGTAGCCGAAGTTCGCGGCCGGGTCACAGCCCGTGAGGTCATCGGACGCCCCGCCCAGGTCCGGGTCGGACCACATGCCGATACGCACGTCGGTGAGCGGGAACAGCGTCCGGTTGATGAGCTTGTAGCGCATGAACACCGTGTTCTGGAACGCGCCCGGCTGGTCGAAGGCGAACGTGGTCTGTTGCACTTCCACGCCGATCGGTGCGGTGTGGCCCGCGGGGTTCTGGTGGTTGCCCGCGTCGAGGTCGTTGTACACAGTCCACAGCATCTGGTCACCCGTGATGTACAGCGTGCCATCCGGCTTCACGTGCACCGGCGGCGCGCCGTGTGGCACCGCGCCCCAGTTCCAGGCCGCGAGCGCGGAGTCGCGCACCGCGGGGTCGGCGTAGACGCGCTGCAACTCGTACACCTGGTACACCGGGTTCGAAGGGTCGTCGTCCACGCCCTCGATGACCGAACCCGCCATGAACTCCTCGGCGTAGCCCGAGAGCGCGAGCCGGTTGGACGAGCCGATGTTGGCGGACAGCCACAGGCCCGAGGCGAACACCGCCGTCTTGCTGGAGCCCTTGGGGTACTCGAGTCCGGCGTCGCCCACCACGAAGTCGTAGGCGAACGAGCCGACGTTGCTGATGGCCATGTTCACTTCGTTCACATCGATGCGCTTGGCCAGGTCGACGCGCTGCGCCGAACGGGGCCGCGCCGCGCCCTTGGGGGCGGCGGCGACGCACAGGAGCCAGCAAGCGAGGACCGCCATGATCGCCGTGAGCCGGGTGGCCTGCATGGGGAGACTCCGCAAGAGAGAGAGTGCGCCGGGGTCGCGAGGCAGTCGCGACGGGCGCATGGGACAATTCTAGGAAGCGCGGTTGAGTGCTCCCAAACAGAATCGCGTGGCGGCGCTTGTTCCCGGTGCCCATGGGGCACACGGTGATGCAGAACGCATGATTCCCGCACTTCGTCTTGCGGGCTGCGCGTTGCGCGGGACTGGGCTTGCGCGCGGTGCGCTCGAGCGGGCGCGGCATCGTGGGCTCGCCGGGCACGTCAGGGGCGGTGTGGCCGTGCGCGTGGCAGGCGCCGAGCCGACCTCGCGGGGGCTGGCGCACCCGCGCCACCGGTGCGAGCGGGCCCCCGCGGCCCGCGCCACCTTGACCGTGCGGCCAGCGCACCGCACCTTGGCGCCATGAACTTCCTGCTCCCGCAGACGCGTGAAGGCGTCGTGTCGGCCGTGCGCCTGGTCGACATCCATGGCGATCGCTACCTGGACGTCGCACTCGTGCTCGACGACGGAGCTGTGGCCAACGGCCGCGTGAGCCTGCTCGAGTGCCCGGCCGATCTGGCCGTGGGCGAGCGCGTGTCCGCGCGCTTCGCGATGGGCGTCATGACGAGCGTGCGTCGATGACCACGCACACGCTGGCGCCCACACTCACCACGCTGCACGGGCACTTCTCGCGTGAACTCCCGCCGGTGCTGCGCATCGCGCCGGGCGATCGCGTGGTGTTCCAGACGCTCGACGTGCGCTGGGGCCAGCCCGATCATGCCGACCCGTTCACGAGCGCGCCCGAGTTCGCGGGGCGCGACCACGAACGCGATCCGGGGCACGCCATGTGCGGCCCGGTGTGGATCGAGGGCGCCCGTGCCGGCATGACGCTCGAGGTGCGCGTGTGTTCGTTGCGCGTGGGGCGCTGGGGCTGGACCTCGGCCGGCGGCTACCCCAGCCACTGGAACCTCAAGCTGGGGCTGGACCGCGTGCCGCACGTGCGCTCGCATTGGTCACTCGACGCCGACGCCAACCGCGGTACCGACGCGCAGGGGCGCACGGTGGAGCTGC
>JBEBGT010000435.1:0-3546 GCA_040081365.1 Candidatus Eiseniibacteriota bacterium
TGCCAACAGGCCCTGCAGCGCGCGCGCGCTGCAGGGCCTGTTGGCACGCCTCGAGCGCGCCCGACAGGCTGAGGCCAACAAGGCGCGCGTCGAAGGCCGCAACCCGCAGCCGTACAGCGGCGACTTCGCGCGCGGCCAGGGCCAGCTCGACTGGCCGGTGCAGGGCAACATCGTGGGCCGCATGGGACTCGAGACGCACCCGCGCTTCGGCACGCAGGTACGCAACGACGGCATCGACATCGCCTGCGCGGTGGGCACCGCGGTGCACGCCGTGGCCAAGGGCCGTGTGGACGCCGCGGACGACGACTACGAGGGCGTGGGCGGCCTGGTGGTGCTGAACCACGGCGACGGCTACTACACCATCTATTCGCACCTGTCCGAGGTGAACGTCAGCACCGGCAGCGAAGTCCAAGCCGGTGCGGTGATCGGCCGCTCCGGCGAGGAGGGCTCGCTGAAGGGCCCTGTGCTGCACTTCGAGGTGCGCAAGGGCAGCTCGCCCATGAACCCGGAGACGTGGCTGCGCTGAGGTTCGGCTACGGCTTCACGCGCGGCCAGCGCCAGTCCATGGCGCGCGCTTTGCCGTTGAGGTTGCCCTCGATGCGCGCGCACAGGGTGTCGGGGTGCGGGCTCCAGTAGAGGATGCGCTGGGGGAAGTCGTGCGCAGCGTTCTCGAACACCACCCGGCGCTCGCCCTGCTCGACCAGCTTGAACGGCGTGGCCGGCGCGCCGCCCGGGCTCGTCATGTAGTACACACCGTCGGCGTGCGACTCGATGCGGAAGAACTCGAAGCCCGACATGCGGCCGGCCTTGATGTCCTTGTGCATGCCCACGAGCCCGTCGCCCGCGGCCGAGGTCCAGTGCTCTTCCATCTGCACGGCACCGCTGGTTCCGGCCCAATGCCCCTCGAGCCATGCCATGCGGCTGAACGGTGCGGGCTCGGCTGCGGACGTGACGGCGGCCCACAGCAAGAGGACGGTGAATAGCGCTTCTCGACGCATGGCGATCTCCTTCCGGCGGGGAGCCGGCGGGCGGCGATGGCCGTGGTGGCCACGCCCGCAGTACGACCCCGACGATAACCCAGCACCGGCGCGGGCACCCTCCGAATCGGATGCCGGTGCGCCCGCGCTGGCGTAGAATGCCCGCATGATCGACATCACCTTGGGCGGGTTGCTGGGACAGCCGGACGTGTCGGACTACCTGCGCGGCATCGTGCAGCGCGGCCGTTACGCCAACGCCTACCTGTTCCACGGTCCCGCGGGCGTGGGCAAGTGCACCGCCGCGCTGGCGTTCGCGCGCGCCGTGCTGTGCGAACGTGTGCACGGCGCCGCCCTCGTGGACGCCGGCCCGTCGCTGTTCGGCGAAGCCCCGGTGGAACAGTCCGCGCGCGACGGCAACGACGCTTGCGGCGAGTGCCGTGGCTGCCGACTGTCGGGCTCCATGCAGCACCCGGATCTCCAGTTCCTGTTCCCGCTCTCCGGCGAGGAGAAAACGCTCGAGACCACGGTGGCCGAGACACTGCAGGCCATGCGCGACGATCCACTGTACGTGTTCCAGTACGAGAAGGCCGCGAGTATCCGCATCTCGCAGACGCGCGAACTGTTGGCCGAGCTGGGCTATCGCCCGCACACGGCGTCACGCCGTGTGGTGGTGGTGCGCGATTGCGATCGCATGCGCGAGGACCAATTCTCGGCATTGCTCAAGAGCGTGGAAGAGCCCGGCGCGTCCACGATCTGGGTACTCACCACCGCGCGACTGTCGCGCGTGCCCGTGACCATCCGCTCGCGCTGCCAGCGCGTGCGCTTCGCGCCACTGCCGGAGGCGCTCATCCGACAGACGCTGCAGGACGCCGCCGAGGTCGACGAGAAGGACGCGCGCATGTTGGCCGCCCTGTCGGGCGGCTCGCTGGCCCGCGCGCTGGCCATGCGCGACGCCGAGCCCAGCATGCTGGAACAGCGCGACGCCGCCCTGGCGCTGTTGTCGCCGGCGCTGTCGGGCGATATGGCCACGCTGTGGAAGAACGTCCAGGGCACGACCGCGTTCGGCAAGGCCGGCCGCGAGCGGTTGCGCCAGACGCTCGAGTTCCACCAGTTGTGGCTGCGCGACATCCTGCGCTTGCGCTACGGCGCCGGCGTGGACCAACTGGTGAACCGCGACAAGGTGACGCTGCTGCAACAGCTCGCCACGCGTATCGATGCCAGCGAGATCCGCCGCCGGCTCATGGTGCTCGAAGAAGCGCTGCGCAGCATCGACGGCAACATCTCGCCCGACCTGACGCTGTTCTCGACGCTGTCGCGCGTCGGCGGCCAGCGCCTGGGCGAAGGCGTCTGGCCCGCGCACGCCACCGCGCGCTGGGACGTCTAGGTCGCCCTTTCGGGCAAGGTTCGCCGGCTGAGCTCGCTACGACCAGGGCAACCCCGGGGAGCTGGCCCAAAGGGCTTTCTGCTAGACTCATGCCACTCGAGCCCCGCTCACGGGGCCTTTGCATAGCCCGCCGCGCCTGCCGCTGTCCGGCCCGTGCGGGTACCGGAACGCCGTCGCTACCGTGAAGCTTCCCAGCCGGTCGTGCCTACGCCGGCTTCGTGCGGGCCGTTCGTGTCCGCCATAGAGGTCCCGTCATGTCGGAGATCATCCAGGTCTCCCTGCGCGGTTCGCGCCGGGAGTTCTACCTCAACTCGCGCAGCCTGTGGCTGCGGTTGCGCGATCGGGTCGTGGTGCAGGGCGAGCACGGCGAGACGCTCGCCACGGTGCTCTTGAAGGACCCCACGCTCGTCGCGCTCAAGAAGCCCGGCAACATCACGCGCGAGATCATCCGCAAGGCGGAAGAAGAGGACCTCGACCAGGAAGACCACAACCGCCAGCTCGAAGAGGACGCGTTCGCGTACTGCCGACAACGCATCGAGCTGCGTGACCTCAAGATGGAGCTGTCCGAGGTCGAGGTGGCGTTCCGGCGCAACCGCATCACGTTCTACTTCACCGCCGAGCAGCGCGTGGACTTCCGCGAGCTGGTGAAGGACCTGGCGAGCCGGTTCCAGACGCGCATCGAGCTGCGCCAGATCGGCGTGCGCGACCAGGCCAAGCGGGTCGACGGCTGTGGGCCGTGCGGGCGGGCGTTCTGCTGCTCCACCTGGATGAAGAGCTTCCATCCGGTGACGCTCAAGATGGCGCGCGAGCAGAACCTGTCGCTCAACCCCACCAAGATCTCGGGCGCGTGCGGCCGGCTCATGTGCTGCCTGAGCTACGAACTCGCGCAATATCGCGACAGCGCCGCCAAGATGCCACCGGTGGGCACCAGGATCAGCACCGGCCAGGGCCCGGTCACGGTCACGCGCACGGACGCCTACCAGGAAGCCGTGTGGGTGCGCGACTCCGAGGGCACGGAGCACAAGATCGCCTACGAGGACATGCCGCCCGGCCCGTATCACAAGTGCGGCGACTGCGGGTGTGGCAAGAAGAAACCGCAGCCGGGCAGCGAGGACACGGGCTCGGGCGACACGCCGGACTGACCTTCTGACGTACTCGGACTGACATCACCGCGAGCCCTCCCCC
>JBEBGT010000436.1:0-3543 GCA_040081365.1 Candidatus Eiseniibacteriota bacterium
GTGCTACCCCGAGTCGGGCGGACAGGTGACCGACAAGGGTTACATCGGCAGCGACACCGTGCGCGGCGGTCTGGTGCTGGTGTACCGCGAGGGCGAGCACATCGTGCATCGCGTGAACATGGCGCTGGGTGATCGCGAGGCGCTACTCGCCGTCCATGCGGCGGGGGAGTGCCGTGCCGAGGTCGACGCCGAGAAGCGCCGCGCCACCGAGAGGCATCACACCGCCACCCACCTGCTGCACGCCGCGCTGCGCACGGTGCTGGGCGATCATGTGCACCAGGCTGGCTCGCTGGTGGCGCCGGACCGGTTGCGCTTCGATTACTCGCACTTCGAGTCGCCCACGCCGCTGCAGGCCGCGCGCGTGGAGCAGCAGGTGAACGACTGGGTGCTCGCCAACGTGCCGGTGAGCTGGCGTGAGATGCCGATCGCCGAGGCCAAGGCGCTGGGCGCCATGGCGCTGTTCGGCGAGAAGTATGGCGAGCGCGTGCGCATGGTCACCGTGGACGGCGTGCCGGCCGGGGCCGAGTGGGACGCCATCGAGCCATCGCGTGAACTGTGCGGCGGTACCCACGTGCGCCGCACGGGCGACATCGGCCTGGTCGTGCTCACCGAGGAGAACGCGGTGGCGAGTGGGGTGCGCCGCATCGAGGCGCTGTGCGGCCCGGCCGCGCGCACCTGGCTGCTCGATTCGCACGGCACGCTGTCGGGCGTCATGGACATCATGCAGTCGCCCATCGACAAGGTGATCGAGAACGTCATGAAGCTGCAGGCCGAACTCGCCACACTGCGCAAGGCGGTGGCCGCGTCGGCCAAGCTGGGCCTCGAAGCCGAGTTCGCACAGCTCGCCACCACGGCCACGCAGGAGGCGAACGGCCGCTGGGTCGTGGCGCGGCTCGAGACGGCCGGCGAGACGAACGCGATCCGCGATGCGGCCGACAAGCTGCGCGGTTCGCTGGGGCGCGGCGCCGCGGTGCTGGCGATCGTGAACGAGGAGAAATTCTCGTTCCTCGCCGCCGTGAGCGACGACCTGGTGGCCGAGAAGAAGCTGCGTGCCGACGAACTGGTGCGCTCCGTGGCCATGGTCACGGGCGGCTCGGGCGGCGGCAAGCCGCACCTGTCGCTGGCCGGTGGCCGCGACATGGGCAAGCTCGAGGAAGCGCTCGACCTGGCCCGTGCGAAACTCAAGGCGGCGCTGTCGTGAGCCGCGCGCAGTACCTCGCAGCACCGGGGCAGGAGTACCGATGACCTGGGGTCAGATCGCCGCGATGAGCATCATGGGGCTGTTCATCATCGTGGCATTCCTTTGGTACATGAGGAACAAACATTGAAGGCGCTCGTTCTGGCCGGCGGCCGCGGCACGCGGCTGCGGCCCATCACGCATACCCGGGCCAAGCAGCTGGTGCCCGTGGCGAACAAGCCGGTGTTGAACTATGGCCTCGAGGCGATCGCCGCCGCGGGCATCCGGGACGTCGGCATCGTCGTGAGTGATCCGCGCGAGCTGTTGCTGCCGGACCACCGCACGGGCGAGCTCGTGACGACGCTCGTGAACTCGCAGGCCGAGATCCGCGCGGCCGTGGGCGACGGCCGCCAGTTCGGGCTGCGCGTCACGTACATCGAGCAGGAAGCCCCGCTCGGGCTGGCGCACGCGGTGAAGATCTCCGAGGAGTTCATGGCGGGCGACTCGTTCGTCATGTACCTGGGCGACAACCTGATCAAGGACGGCATCGTGCCGTTCGTGCAGGAGTTCGAGCGCGAGAAGCCCGAGGCGCAGATCCTGCTGGCGAAGGTGGCGCGGCCGTGGGAGTTCGGCGTGGCCGAACTCGAAGGCGAACGCGTCGTGCGCCTCGAGGAGAAGCCCAAGCAGCCGCGCAGCGACCTCGCGCTGGTGGGCGTGTACCTGTTCACCAAGACCATCTTCGACGCGGTGCGCGCCATCAAGCCGTCGCCGCGTGGCGAGCTCGAGATCACCGATGCCATCCAGCACCTGATCACCACCGGCCGCAACGTGCGCTCGCACGTCATCCACGGCTGGTGGAAGGACACCGGCCGCGTCGAGGACCTGCTCGAGGCCAACCGCATCGTGCTCGCCGACCTCGAGACGCGCATCGAAGGCACGGTGGACGCCGGGACCGTGATCGAAGGTCCGGTCCACATCGGACCCGGCACGACGGTGGAGCGCTCGCGCCTGCGCGGGCCGCTCGTGATCGGGGCCAATGCGCACATCGCCGATGCCTACATCGGGCCGTTCAGCGCCATCGCCGACGGCGTGCGCATCGAGAAGTGCGAGGTCGAGCACTCGATCGTGCTCGACCGCAGCACGCTCAATGACATCTCGGGCCGCATCGAGTCGAGCTTGATCGGTCGCGACGTGGTCGTGACCTCGAGCGAGACGCGCCCGAGCGCGCACCGGCTCATGCTGGGCGACTCGAGCCGGGTGGAACTGGCGTGATGGCACGCGGCGCACGCGGAGGCCGTTCGTGAAGGTGCTGGTCACCGGCGCGCGCGGCATGCTCGCGCAGGCGGTGCGGCCCGCGCTCGAGCGCGCCGGGCACAGCGTCGTGCCGTGCGACGTGGCCGAGTTCGACATCACGGACCTCGCGGCCACTCGCCGCGCGGTGCTGGCCGCGCGCCCGGATTGGGTGTGCCATCTGGCGGCGTACACGAACGTCGATGGTTGCGAGAGCGAAGCCGACCTGGCGTTCGCCGTGAACGGCGCTGGCGCGCGCAACGCCGCGCAGGCCGCGCACGAGGCGGGTGCGGCGATCCTCGCCGTGTCGACCGACTACGTGTTCCCGGGCGACCAGCCTGCGCCGCGGCGCGAGTACGATCCGGTGGGCCCGGCGTCGGTGTATGGCCGCAGCAAGTGGGCGGGTGAGCAGGGCGTTCGTGAGACGAACCCACGCCACGCCATCGTGCGCACGGCGTGGCTCTATGGACAGGGCGGAAAGAACTTCGTGGACACCATCCGAGCGCGCGCGCTGGCGGGCGGGCCGCTCGCGGTGGTCGACGACCAGCATGGCGCGCCCACCTGGACCGAGGACCTGGCCGCAGCACTGCTCGGCGTGATGGAAGCGCGTGCGTTCGGCACGTTGCACGCCACCAATGCCGGCGAGTGCACGTGGCATGAGTTCGCGGTCGAGATCTGCCGGCTGGCCGGTGCCGACATCGCCGTGGCGCGCCAGTCGAGCGCCCAGCTCGGACGGCCCGCACCGCGTCCCTCGTGGTCGGTCCTGCACCTCGGCACACTCGAACGTGTGCTCGGCCGCCCCATGCCGCACTGGCGTGATGCACTCACCCGCTATCTCGCGCAGCCGGTCGCGGCGCGCGCGTCGTCTTAGACCGTACAAGTCCTCTGAAGCCGTCACCGAAAGGGTCACCCATGCCGTTCCGTCGCAAGCCCGCCACCGCCGCCGCCAATCCCCTCGAAGCGCAGGCCCGCATCGCGCTGCGGGACACCGTGCGCGTGCTGTCGCGCATCGAGCGCGACAATGCCGCTGCCGTGGCCGCCGCGGCTGAGATGCTGATCGCCTGCTTCCGCGACGG
>JBEBGT010000437.1:0-3539 GCA_040081365.1 Candidatus Eiseniibacteriota bacterium
TGCCCGGCGCGGGCAGCAGGTGCAGCGCACCGCCCGCGCCCGCCGTGCGCTGTGTGTTGCCCGTGGCCACGCCGCCGCGTTCGGTGTGCTGGTCGCCGAGCGAGGAGTACAGGTTCAACTGGTCGTTCGACCACGCCATGCGCGCGGTGCGCGTCACGCCGGCTTCCTCGGGCGAGATCTCGTCGCGGTTGCGGTGGCGGCGCGTCCACGCCACGTCGAGCCGCGGCCAAGACGGCGGTGCCACCTGGCCGGACAGCAGTGTCTCCTGCGCACGCGAGGTGAGCGTGCGCGCGCGGCCCGAGTCCGCGGTGGCCACGAACCCCGAGGGGCCCAGGCCGCCGGTCACCGTCGTGGGCCGGTAGGCGGCGAAGAAGTTGGCCCACGGGTGCGTGACCTGGATGCTGCCCTGCGGACTGCGACTCTGGTCGGGCAGCCCACGGTAGGCGAGTTCCGAGAGCCGGAACGACGACATCACGCGCAGGTCGTTGCGCGGGGTGGCGAAGTGCTGCAGTTCGAACGTCTGCACCCAACGCTCGACGCGTTGGCTTTGGAGCACGCCATTGCGCGTGACGTTCTGGTCATAGATCTGGTACTGGCCCTGCGCGAAGCCGGTGATCGACTGCGCCTGCGCGGACGGCGCGAGTGCGAACACGCTCGTCACCGCCAGCACGGCACGGACGACGACCCGGTCAGCGCGCATAGTTCACCCGATAGCTCTCGCTGCCGTGGCAGGTGGGCGCGCACGTCCCGCCGGTGATCGTGCGTGTGTACGAGTTGATCCCCGGAACGCGGCCGGTCACCATGAGGAATGACTGCGACGTGGAGCCGTGTGTGGTGTGGCAGTCGGCGCACGGCACGTTCTCGCCGCTCACGTGCTCGGCGTGCCCGACTTCCGCGCCCGGCGAGTTGAAGCGCGAGGCGGTGGCGAGGGCGGCCGGGGCACTGCGATTGGCGTACACGTCGTAGCTGTGGCACGTGAAGCACAGCTCGTTGCTGCTCATGGTGCGGCGCGACGGGGTGGCATCGTACGGCGCCTTCAAGAGGCCCTTGTAGAGCGAACCGTGCGGCCCCTTGGTGAGACCGAAGTCGCTGCCGTGGCAGTCGCTGCAGCGCGTGATCGAGCTGGCGCTCCAGCCGGGCGTGAACGCCTGCGGCGGGATGCTGGGGTTCGCGCCCTGGCCCTCGACCGGGTGGAATGACGGGTTCCAGGTGTTGAGCACCTTGCCCATGTCGGTCTGGCCGGCCGGTGCGGTGGTGTACGACGAGTGGCACTTGAAGCACAGCTGGTACTCGGCGATCGGTGCGGTGGTCGTGTCGGACGCGGGCAGGAACGTGTAGATCGGCGCGGTGCCCGCGAGCCCGTTGGACACCGCCACGCGGCTCACGCCGAGTGTGGTGCTCGAGGCGTCGTTGCCCTGCGGGCCGCCGATGCCGTCGGCGCGCGACGTGTGCGGGTTGTGGCAGTCCTCGCACTCCGAGTGACGCTGGTTGGTGGGCGTGCGACCGAACGCCTCGGGCGTGATCTCGCCCGGGCCTGCATGACGGCCCGTGTAGTCGGTGACCGGGTGGCGGTAGGGCTTCTGTAGGTCGCTCAGCACGTTGCTGGCCGCGGGCGAGCCGTCGTGGCAGGCCAGGCACAGTTTCTCCTCGCGCTGCAGCTCGAGGTTCGGGATCAGCCCGGCGGCGTCGGTGTAGCCGTGCGGGTCGTGGCAGTTGCGGCAGCGGCCGGCGTCGGTCGCCAGACGTGCCGCAGGGTCCGGGCCGGGCCACACCACGTTCGGGTCCGCGCCATGAGCGCTGCCCGTGAAGTGCGGCAGGCCGGGGAAGCTCTTGGTGGTCCAGGGCGCGTCGTGACACGTCGCGCACAGCTGGTTGTCGTTGGGCGCCAGCAGGAGCCCGGGCTCCGGCGTGGTGCCTTCCGCGTGGGCGGTGTGGCAGCCGTCGCACGACTGTGCGTGATCGCCGAGCGCGGCGATGCTCGGGATCTCGCTCGGGAGCCGCGACGGGAAGCCGCGCGCCGGACGGCGCGGTGCGGCCAGGGCCAGCGAGGCCGCGGCGGCGAGGGCCACGAGCACGAGGGCCACGATCACGGCGCGGTGCGACGCATGAGCGACGCCGTGCGTTCCATCCGTGAGCTTCACCGTGACCTCCTGACGTCTCGTCTTCCGAGCCGGGATCGTGTGTCGGCTTGTGCTTTCCGGTCCCCCGCGGATGCGGGCTTCGTGACCCGCATCCGGGGTTCCCGGGTGTTTCAGTTGCGCGCCGGGTTGCGAGGCCCCGGTCGCGATGCTGCGTTCATGCGGGACTGTGACTGCGGTTCAGGATCAGCCCTGGACGTGGCACTGCCGGCACAGGTCCTTGTAAACGCCACCATCACCGTCCTCGGTCACCGTCGCGCCCGTACCGTTCATGAAGACCAGACCGAACGGGTTGCGGTTGCCGTGGGCCTTGTGGCAGCTCATGCAGGAAGGCGTCACCGTGTTGTCCGCGGTGGTCGCATTCCACAGACCCTGCGAGTCCATCACCTTCACGCGGTTCGCGTTGCCGTTGAAACGCGCGATGCTGGAGATGAACGTGGCGCCCGGCGTGCCGATATTGACGTCCGACGTGGGGTGGCGCTTCCACGGGTTGGTGTTCGCGGACGTGACGCCGCCCGACTGACCACCCATGTTGGCCGCGCCGCCTGCGCCGTGGAAGTCCACGTGGCAGTTCTGGCACCAGTTGCCGTACGCGCTGCTGGTCGTGACGGGCTCGTTGAAGTCGACGTCGGTTTCGACGTACGACGCCGACGAACGCTCGAACACGTCCTTGGTGAGGTCGTTCGTCCCCACGGCGTAGGTCACGTTGTCACCCGTGAAGATGCCGCGGTTGAGCAGGTTGCGGTAGCTCGTCCCACCATGCTGCGCATGGCAGTTCGTGCAGATGAGGCCATCCGCGCCGGGCACATACGCCGTGCCGGTCCCGCCCGGGGGCAGATCCGTCGAGTGCAACGTGTGGCCGTCGATCTCGGCGAAACCGAGGTCGTTGGGGATCGTGCCGGCCTTGGCATTCAGGCCACCGGCCATGCGGCGGGTGTTCGTCGCACTCGCACCGAAGACGTCCGGGGCGAACGACTGACCGTCGTGGCAGGCGAGGCACATCTTCACTTCTTCGTCACGGAGCAGGTTCGTGAACGGTCCACCCGCGCCCAGCGGCGGGAACACCGAACCACTACCCGAGTAGCTGTGGGACTGGCTGTAGTGCGCGACGTGGCAGTCCGAGCACACCAGCGAGGCTCCCGTATGGAAGTCGCCGGCTTGTACAGACGCCCCGATTCCCATCGTGAGGACGACGGAGAAAAGGATGATCAGGCGTCTCATATGGCTTCACTCCTATCAAGGATCGGGTCCGTGCATCTCAGGACAACGACTGCGAGGGTGGGGCACCTCCTTGACGCCGTGTCGGCGTCCCAGCTGATCAGCGTAGCCACATGACCTGGAACCGGCTGCCCGATTTTTCAGCCAGCGCCAGGAGCCCATGGCCATCACCTGCCAGCGCAC
>JBEBGT010000438.1:0-3535 GCA_040081365.1 Candidatus Eiseniibacteriota bacterium
GCGGTATTCCCCGAGCGGAGCCGAACGTTCGTAGCCGAGGATCTTCGACGTCACCACGGCCAGCGCGCCCGCGGCATCATTCGCCGGGATGCGTCCGCTCAGGTAGTCCGGCAACACCACCACCGGATCGTCCACGTTCACGATCCAGTCGTCGGTGGCGTACTGGCGGTTGATGAGCGGCTGCAGATCGAAGTTGTTCTCGTACGTCGGCAGCAGGCAACCGGGCTGACCGGCCCCCGCGCGGCCGGTGATGTCCTTGAAGTCGAACGACGCATCACCCAGGAACGTGACGTAGAGCGGACGGCGCGACCAGTTGTAGACGGCGCGCAGGAAGTTGCGCATCGCCCCGATGTCGGTGCGACCGCCCGAGAACTGGTTGTAGATCGCCGACACGGGCACCGCGAAGGCCTCGTGGGGTGCGGGCGTCGAGATGAGCGGCAGGTGCTGGCGCCGCCACGTCACCAGCGAGTCGGCCGCCTCGGCGAAGCCGTCGTAGTGGATCACCAGGTAGTCGGCGGCATTCTCGGGGCTGCGCAGGTTCTTCAGATTGGCGTTCGTCGGCGCCGGCACATCGGTGAGCGCGCTCGCGGGCAACAGCGCGCTGGCCACATTGATGATGGAGTCCGGCACCACGATGTAGCGATGTGACACGGTATTGGTGTCGGTGAACGACAGGGTGTGCGCACCGTCCGTGCCGCCCGGCACCAGTCCGGTGAGCAACACCGGCCGTGTCGGCTCGGTGATGTCGAACACATACGTCGACGGCAGCTTGACGAACGGGCCGATGTCGTAGCGCAGCCGACCGGCGCCAGGGCGGGTGCGGAACTCGATCGCGTCATCGACCGGGATCAGCTTGCGCTCGTAGTAGACCTCGAAATACGCCAGGGCACTGCGATCGACGCGCCCCGCGCAGTTGCTGTTCGCCGGCAACGTCGGGATGTCGAGCACGATCTGGTTGTCGCGCGGCTGCAGGAAAGTGCCGGTGAGTTCGAACGTCTGCGGCCCGCCCTCGTTGCCAGTGATGCCGTTCCACACCCGGCGCGGGAACGACACGCTGTTGATCGACACGTCCAGCACGTGGTCGGTGTACGGGCAGAAGAACAGCGAGTTGCGGGACAGCCCCCACTGCCGCAACCGGAATCGTGCCGGCTGGGTCTCGTCGAGGTCCGGCAGGTCGAACTTGGGGCTGAAGTTCTTGCCACTCGTGATGCTGAACCAGAACCACTTCTCCCACGGCACGGTGGCACCCGTGGGGGCGGCGTCCGGCGAGTACTCGTTGTCCTCTTCGAAGTGTGCCCGCCCCGGCACCGTGGCCACCACGGTCTCGGAGCCACCGGGGCTCACGTCGCGCGTGTCTGTGGCATCGAACCCGATGCGACGCCGTGGCGTGAAGAACGGGTGCTCGGCGTCGGCCACCGTGAGGTAGTAGTAGTTGTTGCGCTCGTACTGGTGGTTCACCCAGTTGGTGTCCGGGAGCGCGGAGTCCATGTCGCTCTCCCAGCCGTTCGCCGCCTGCGCGAAGAAGTACACCGCGTCGTTGTTGCTGGAGAACAGCGTGTCCGCGGGACCGTCGATCTCGGGCGTGGCCGGGTCGGCCGGGCCCACGTCGCGCACCAACCCGAGCGCGACCTCGCGGTAGTCGCAGCTGTCGCAGTAACTGTCCTCGGGCAGCTGCGTGCGCCCGGGCCAGGTGAACAGCCGCAGGCTGTCGAGCCGCGCCGGCGTGCCGCTGAACACCGACGTGTTGCGCAGCCGCGAGAAGTTGATGGCGTAGAATCCGGTCTTCTGGATCGACATGCGCACCCAGGTGCGGCGCGCGAACACGCTGGTGGTCTCGATCGCCGCGGTTGCCGTGGCGATGGTCGCGATCGGGATGCCCGAGCGCAGCGCGGCCTTGCGCAGCACGTCGGTCACGGGCCGCCGCCAGGTGCGTCCCTGTTCGTAGTTGAGCACCGACATCTCGTACACGCGCTCGAACGGGTCGTTGGGTTCCGCCAGCGGCGCAAGTGTCCCCACGTGGGTCACCGCGAGCTCGACATCGATGCGCGTGGCGATGTTCAACCGGCGTGCCGACGGTTCATAGGCGACCGGCGACAGTTCGATGCGAGCGACGCGCTGGTTACGCAGCCAGCTCACCTCGAGCAGCCGTGCACCCGCGGGGCTCGCGCTGCCGGGCCGGCCGTACACCGCCAGATCGCGCTCCACCGCGCGCACCTCGCCGGCGGGGCTCAGCCCCGGCTGCGGCGCCAGCAGCACGTCGTCGAGCACCTGCAGGTCACTGGTCGCCGACGACAACCGCACATCGCCGAGCGGCGGCACCGCCACCAGCACCGTGCGCGTCCACGTGCCGGGCGTGCCCGGCGTGCCCTGCGCGTCATAGCCCTCGAGCTCCAGCCGGTCCGCACGCTGCTCGGCATCGACCCGCAGCAGCTGCGGCTCTGGGGTGCGCACGGTGAAGCGCACCGCCCCCGGCGTGGCCGGGGCCAGCTGCAGGTCGCGCCCGCCGAGCGGGGCCGCGAACGCGCCCACCACCGCGAGCACCGAGCACAGGCCAGCGCCCGCCAACCCCACCAGGACCGCCCCCCACCGCACTCGCAGGTTCACGCGCCGGGCCGTCAGATCTTCTCGGCTTCGTCCACGAGCATGACCGGGATGTCGTCCACCACCTTGTAGCGCAGCCGGCACTGGGGGCAGGTGAGTGTGTTGGCGCCCGCGTCGTACGCAAGGTCGCCCTTGCAGGCGGGACACACCAGGATCGCCAGAAGATCGGGGCTGAGCGCCATGGAACTCCTCGTTTTCACTCGGATCGAGCACGGGATCGGGAATCGCGGGGGGACAGCGCAAGGCCCAGTCTAGCACAGCGTTCCTCCGGTCACGGAGCATCCGGCCGACGGTTCACGCGGTCTCGCTGAACACTCCCAGCTTCCGGAACCGCGCCGCCCGCAGACGCACCAGCTCGGGTCCGGATACCCCGGAAAGCTGATCGAGGTTCGCGATCAATGCGGCCTTGAGCGTGGCGGCCGCGGTGGCCGGATCGCGGTGCGCCCCACCCACCGGCTCGGGCAGCACGCCGTCGACGATGCCGAGCTGCTCGAGGTCCGGAGCCGCCAGGCGCAGCGCCTCGGCCGCCTTCGCACCCTGCTTGCCGTCGCGCCACAGGATGGCCGCACAGCCTTCGGGTGAGATCACCGAGTACACCGAGTTCTCGAACATCAGCACACGGTCGGCCACGGCGATCGCCAGCGCGCCGCCCGAGCCGCCCTCGCCGATCACGATGGTCACGATCGGCACCTGGAACGTGGCCATCTCGCGCAGGTTCACGGCGATCGCCTCGGCCTGGCCGCGCTCCTCGGCACCCAGGCCGGGATAGGCGCCCGAGGTGTCGACCAGCGTGACGACCGGGACGTGGAAGCGATCGGCGAGCTGCATGAGGCGCAGCGCCTTCCGGTAGCCCTCGGGGTTCGGCATGCCGAACCGGCGCAGCAGGTTCTCCTTGGTGTCGCGGCCCTTCTGCTGGCCGATCACCATGCACGGC
>JBEBGT010000439.1:0-3535 GCA_040081365.1 Candidatus Eiseniibacteriota bacterium
CCGCGCTGCGCGCGCGCGGCGCGCTCGTGCGTGGCGCCGGCATCGGTGCGCCGGCGGCCGGTGTCGCGCTGGATTCGTGGACCGAGGCGGACCTCAGTACGAGTGCCGGTGCGCAGGACGCCGTCACGGCGGCAGCGTTCGACGCCGTGGTGCACCTGGCGGGACAGAGCAGCGCGGCACGTTCGTTCGAAGCACCCGACGAGACGTTCCGCGCCAACGTCACCGGCACGTGGACGCTGCTCGAGGCCGTACGCGTGCACGCGCACGCGGCGCGCGTGCTGGTGGTGAGCACGAGCGAGGTGTACGGCCCCATCGAGCCCGGCACCCGCGCGGCCGAAGACGCGCCGTTCCGGCCCGTGAGCCCGTACGCGCTCAGCAAGGCGGCCGCCGAGCAGGTGGCGCGCGCCTACCACGACACGCACGGGCTCGATGTGGTGCGTGCGCGGCCGTTCGGCCACACCGGGCCCGGGCAGACGCCGCGCTTCGTGGTGCCGTCGTTCGCGCAGCAGGTGGCCGCGATCGAGGCCGGGCAGGCCGAGCCCGTGCTGCGCGTGGGCAACCTCGATGTGACGCGCGACCTGTGCGACGTGCGCGACATCGTCGAGGGCTACTGTGCGCTGCTCGAGCGCGGCCGGCGCGGCGACGTGTACAACCTGTGCCGCGGCGATGGCGTGCGCTTGCACGACGTGGTCGAACAACTGGCTGGCATGGCGCACGTGAGCGTGCGCGTCGAGGTCGATCCCGCCCGGCTGCGCCCGGCCGACACGCCATGGCTGGTGGGCGACGCCAGTCATGCCGAGCGCGACACCGGCTGGCGGGCACACCGGGCGTTCGCCGACACGCTGCGCGACGTGCTCGAGGAGTGGCGGACGCGGGTGCGCTGAACGCCTCACGGATCGCGGCCGCCGAGGAACGGGCCTTGACAGCTTCCCCGGCGCACGGGAATGCTCATGTCATCCCCCGCCTCGCCACCGCTGGAACCTCCGCCGCCCTCCACCGCCCAAGGTGCCCCCATGTGGTTCGCCCTCGTCGTCGCGATCGTGGTCATCATGTGGTTGTGGTTCGAGCGGGCCAAGTTGGCCGGTGCCGCGAAGGCCAACGAGCTGCGCGCGCTCGAGGCCCCGCGCCCCGAGCCCGATCGCGGCATGACCGATCCCGTGTTGCGGCGGTTGTACATGCTGCTCTACGAGATCACCCAGGTGTCGCCCGAGGTCACGCGCCCCGAGCATCTGGCCGCGCTCCCCGGCTACCGTGAAGTGGTGGCCATGCTCGCCGACCCGCAGATCCCTGGCGCGCTGCTGCTGGATCTCGTGCAGGGCGAACGGCTGTACCCGGCCATCGCCGCGCTCGACGCGCTCACGCTTCGTCCGCGCGATGAAGCGCTCGAGGGCGCGCTGCTCGCACAGTTGAACCGCTTCCACCCGTGGAACGGCGACGGCGTGCTGCGCGTGCTCGAGGCGTGGCACCAGGACGACCCGCTGCTCGCGGGCCGCACGCTGCTCAAGCTCGACCGGCAGTGGGCGAGCAGCGGGCACGCCGTGGCGCTGGAGCGCTTCCTGCGCCGCCGCGCCGCGGTCGCGCCGCTCACGCTGGAAGGACTCGACAAGCCCAGCGACAGCCGCGCCGAGGAACTGCTCGACACCGTGCTGGCCGAACAGGATGCCAAGCTGGTGGAGCCGTTCCTCGACGCGCTGCGCGGGCAGATGATGATGTCCAGCACACCCGCCAGCTCTCGGCCGGGTCCGCGCAGCCCGGACATGGGCGACGACGAGCTCAAGGGCATCGGGCAGTGGCACGAGCGCGGCAAGATGCCCGAGCCGGCCGTGTATCCTGCGCCCAACATCGAGGAGTGCTTCGATCGCATCATCAAGGCACTCACGGCCACGCCGCCGCGCCCCGTGCTGGTGGTGGGCGAGTCGGGCGTGGGCAAGACCGCGCTGGCGCGCCGTGTGGCGTCACACCTGTCGCGCAACGGCTGGCGCATCTATGAAGCCGGCGCGTCGCAGTTGAACGCCGGCATGTCGTTCGTGGGCATGCTCGAGCGCCGGTTGCTCGAGCTGCGCAAGCGCCTGTCCGGAGAAGCCAAGACGCTGTGGCTGGTGCCGGACTTCCACCAGTTGCTCTACAGCGGCCGTGCCATGCAGTCGCCCACCGGCGCGCTGGAGCAGCTCATGCCGGCGTTCGAGTCGGGCGAGATCCTGGCGCTCGGCGAGACGCGCCCCGGCACGCTCGACCGCCTGCTGGCCGAACGCCCCGAGCTGGGCCGGCTGTTCGAGATCGTGCGCCTCGCGCCGCCGCGCGACAGCGAAGTCGCCACGCTGCTGCGCGGCTGGGCCGAACGCACGGCGCGCGAACGTCGCGTGACGGTGGAAGCGTGGCTGCTCGATGAAGCCGCGCAGTTGTCGCGCCAGTACCTGTCGAGCCTGCGCGCGCCCGGTGGCGTGCTGCGCATGCTCGAACTGGCGGTGACGAGCGTGGCGCCGGCCGAACCCGAGGCCGCCGTGGTGCCGCTGCAGCACGAGGATGTGCTGAAGGCCGTGTCGTCGCTCACCGGCCTGCCCGCGGACCTCCTGGACGACCGCCGTGCGCTCGACCTGGACGCGCTGCGTGGCCGGCTCGAAGAGCGTGTCATCGGCCAGCCCGATGCGGTCTCGGCGCTGGTCGAACGCGTGGCGCTCTTGAAGGCCGGCGTCACCGACCCCACGCGACCGTACGGCGTGTTCCTGTTCGCCGGCCCCACCGGCACGGGCAAGACCGAGCTCGCCAAGGCGCTCGCCAACTGGCTGTTCGGTTCCGAGGATCGCCTGCTGCGGCTCGACATGAGCGAGTTGTCGGACGGCTTCGGGCTCGAGCGCGTGACCGGCGCAGCCACCAACGCCGGCGGCGGCTCACTGGCCGCGGCCATTCGCCGGCAGCCGTTCTCGGTGGTGCTGCTGGACGAGTTCGAGAAGGCGCACCCGCGCGTGTGGAACCTGTTCCTTCAGGTCTTCGACGACGGCCGGCTCACCGATGCCGCCGGCGAGACCGCGGACTTCCGCAACAGCATCATCATCCTGACCTCCAACCTGGGCGCCACGCTGGCTTCGGGCGAACGTCTGGGCTTCGCCGAAGGCGGCGACGGCTTCAGCGCCACGGCCGTGGAGCGCTCGGTGGCGCGCGCGTTCGCGCCCGAGCTGCGCAACCGGCTCGATCGCATCGTGGTGTTCCGGCCGTTCACGCGCGACGTCATGCGCCGCATCCTGCACAAGGAGATCGCCGACGCCTCGGCGCGCCGAGGGCTGCGCCGGCGCGACTGGGCGGTGGAGATCGAAGAGGGCGCGCTCGACTTCCTGTTGGACCGCGGCTTCACCACCGATCTTGGCGCGCGTCCGTTGAAGCGCAGCCTCGAACGCTATCTGCTGGCGCCGCTGGCGCGCACCATCGTGGAGCGCCGGGTGCCCGAGGGCGACCAGTTCCTGTTCGTGCGCACCGACGGCGACGCGCTGGCGGTGGAGTTCGTGGACCCGGACGCGCCGCCCGCCACGTCGGCCGCCAC
>JBEBGT010000440.1:0-3527 GCA_040081365.1 Candidatus Eiseniibacteriota bacterium
GCCCAGGCGCATCGGCGCCCAGCGAACGGCGGCGCGTCGCACCCACCGAAGCGCTCCTGCTCCTGTTCGACGGACGCCATGCTGTCGCGGTGGGCGCGATCCGCGGCGTCGGCGGCGAGTGCGGCCGCCTGCAGCGTGAGCCCCAGGTTGCGCACCGCGCCCGCCGGCCGCGCCGCCTCGGGCGCGCGGCTCACCTGTTCGCCCGCACGCACGAGCTCCTGGCGCGCGCGTTCGAGCGCCGTGCGCTGATCGCGCTCGGCACGCAGCGCATGCCCCAACTGCTCGGCCTGGTCGCGCTCGCGCAGCTCGCGCAGGCGCAACAGCCGTTCGAGGGCGAACCGGAACGGCTTCACGCGGCACCTCCCTTGATGCGGGCACGCACCTGGGCCGCGAACGCGCTCAGGCGCTGACGTGAGCCCGCCAGCGTCGTGTGGTCGTGCGACTGCTGGCGCAGGAACTCCAGCGCCTGCGGCCGCAGTGCGATCGCAGCGTCGGTCCAGGGGTCGGCCCCCGGCTTGTAGGCACCCACGTTGATGAGGTCCTCGTTCGAGCGGTACGCGGCCTCGACGCGCAGGAACAGGTCGGCCTCGTCGCGTTCGGCCAGCGACACCACTTCGTCGCGCACGCGGCTCACGGACTCGAGCACGTCGATGGCCGGGAAGTGCTTGCTGTTCGCGAGCCGGCGCGTGAGCACGATGTGACCGTCGAGGATCGAACGGGCCGAATCGGCCACGGGGTCGTTGAAGTCGTCGCCTTCCACCAGCACGGTGTAGAGCCCGGTGATGCTGCCGCGCTCGGCGGTGCCGGCGCGTTCGAGCAACCGCGGCAAGAGCGCGAACACCGAGGGCGGGTAGCCCTTGGTGGCCGGCGGCTCGCCCACGGCGAGCCCGATCTCGCGCCACGCCATGGCCACGCGCGTGACCGAGTCCATCATGAGCATGACGTTGCGCCCGGTGTCGCGGAAGTACTCTGTTCGCCGGTGGCGGCCACGACGACGCTGCGCTTCAGGCCCTCGGGCCCGAGGTCGCGCTCGATGAACTCGCGCACCTCGCGTCCGCGTTCGCCCAAGAGCGCGATGACGTTGATGTCGGCGGTGCAGTGCCGCGCGATCATGCCCATGAGCACGCTCTTGCCCACGCCCGAGCCCGCCATGATGCCGATGCGCTGCCCGCGTCCCAGCGTGATGAGCCCGTCGATCGCACGCACACCCGTGCCGAGCGGCGTGTCGATGCGCGCACGCCCGAGCGGCCCCGGCGCATCGGCGCCCAGCGAACGCCGGCGCGTCGCGCCCACCGGACCCAGCCCGTCGATCGGCCGGCCGAGCCCGTCGAGCACGCGGCCCACCAGGCCCTCGCCCACGTCGGCATCGAACGCGTGCCGCAGCGGGATGACCTCGGCGCCGGGGTGGATACCCTCGACGCGCGACAATGGCATGAGCAGCACACCGCGCTCGTGGAAGCCCACGACCTGCGCGAGCAGGGCTTCCTGCCCCTGCGGCACGATACGGCACACCTCGCCCACCGCCACCGGCAGCGACGACACCTCCACGACCTGCCCGATCACGCGGTTCACCCGCCCGCACACCGAGAAGCGTGGCGAATCGTCGAGCCTTGAGAGCGCATCGCCCAGCCAGGTGCCGCTCATGCGCGTCTCATTCTTCTTCGAAGCGCTCATAGAGCGTCCTCAGGGCCACGTCGATGCGCCCGTCGACCAGACGCTGCGGGCTCTGGACCACGAAGCCGGCGCGTTCGATCTCGGGATCGACGATCCAGTGCAACGCCACGCCAGCCTCCGCGGGCACCACCTGCTCGCGCAGCGCACCCAGCGCTTCGAGGTCGGCGGGATTCAGGCGTACGTCCACCTGCAGGTCGTGCGGCAGCAGTTCGATGGCACGCGCGATCCAGCCCGACAGCAGCGCCGGCTCGGCTTCGACCTCGCGCTGCACGATGCGGCGCGCCACGGCCAGCGCCAACGCCTGCAGGTCGCGCTGGCGGTCGCCCAGGATCTCGGCCCGGCGCGCATCGAGCGCGCGCACCACGCCATTCAGCGCCAGTACCGCGGGCCGCATGTGGTCATGCGACTGATGGACCCCGTCGCGCAGGCCTTCGGCATAGCCGGCCTCGAACGAGGCGTCCACCGGCTCGCTTGTCAGCGGCGGACCGCCGAGATCGGCGAGCAGCCACGCGCCGCCCGCCACCGGCGCGGGTGAAAGCGAATGCGGCTCGCGCACCAGCAGCGGCGGAGCCCACGCCTGCGGGCTCGACGACGACACGAGTGAAGGCAGGCTAGGTGAGGACATCGTCCGACCCTCCCCGGCCGCTGATCAGGATCTCGCCCGATTCCTCGAGCGCACGCACGGACTCGATGATGCGGGCCTGGGCGGCCTGCACGTCCTTCACGCGCACGGGCCCGAGCATCTCGATCTCTTCTTCCAGCGCACCTGCCGCGCGCTCCGACATGTTGCCGCGGATGTGCGCCTTGAGCTCTTCGCTGGCCGCCTTGAGCGACAGCGCCAGTTCCTTGGACTCGACCTCGCGCAGCAGTCGCTGCATGCCCTTGCCGTCCACGAGCAGCAGGTCCTCGAACACGAACATGAGCGCTTTGACGTTGGCGGCCACGTCCGGGTCGCGCTCGCCCAGGCTCTCGAGCAACTGCTTCTCGAGGTCGCCGCCGGTCTGGTTCAGCACGCGCGCCACGGCCGCCGGACCGCCGCTCGTGGCCGGGCGGGCCGTGAGCGTGAGGTCGGCCTTGCCGGCCAGCGCCTGCTCCACCAGCTGCAGCGCATCCGGGCTCACCGAATCGAGCCGGGCCACGCGGTACAGCACTTCGGACGCCAGCCGCGGCTCGAGCGCCTTGACGATGGCGCACACTTGCTCCATCTCGAGGTGCGCGAGCACGAGCGCGATCGTCTGCGGGTGCTCGTCGCGCAACACGCCGGCCAGGAGGTCGGGCGCCGCCTTTTTCAAGCGCTTCAACTGCGACTCGGGCCGCGACTCCTCGATGCGGTCGAGCAGCGGCCGGGCCTTGGCCGCGCCCACCGCCTGTTCGAGCATCTGCTTGGCCGTGTTGTCGCCGCCACGCACGCCCGAGGGCCCGCTCTGCGCCGCCTTCCGGAACTCGTCGAGCACGGCCTGCACGGTGTCCTGCTCCACGGGCGGCAACGACGCGATCTCGCGCGTCACCGCCTCCTGCTCCTCGGGCGACAGTGCTTGCAGCAAGCGCGCGCCCTGGTCGGCGCCGAGCGCCAGGCACAGGATGGCGCTCTTCTGCGGACCCGTGAGGGCGTCCAGGCGCACGGTGCGGGTGGCCGGGCTCATTTACTGTCCGCCAGCCAGGCGCGCAGCACCTGCGTGGTGGCATCGGGACCGGGTTCGGCCAGCAGCCGCTGACGCAGCAATGCGAGTTCGTTGGGATCCGCGCCCGGCTGCACCGCGGCCGGACCGGCCGGCAACTTCGCCGTGGCGCTGCTGGCCCTTGCGGGCCTGAAGATCGGCCTCGCCGCCGGCTACTTCGCGTCGCCCGACACG
>JBEBGT010000046.1:0-13188 GCA_040081365.1 Candidatus Eiseniibacteriota bacterium
ACGCGGCGACGACGCTCGGCCTGATCACCGACGGCCACGACAAAACCCAGATGGCGAAGGTCGCAGCCCTGGGCATTGCGCCGCGCTTTCGCGAAGTCGTCTACACTGGCGGCCTCGGCCCCGATCGCGCATTCCGGCATGGCTTCCCGGCCCCCCGGCCCGCTATGCTGCCCCGCGCTTCGCGCTGCTCCCACTTGTCCTCGAGGAGGCCCGTAGATGTCGACTGCGACCCCGACCGCCCGCGGCGGTGCCATGGAAGAAACGCTCTTCGGGCATCCCAAGGGCCTGTTCGTCCTGTTCCTGACCGAGATGTGGGAGCGGTTCTCCTACTACGGCATGCGTGCGCTGCTCGTGCTGTACATGGTGAACTACCTGTTCGTGCATCCCGAGGTCACCGACAAGGTGTTCGGGTTCAAGCTCGTCGTCATGGGCTACGAGGCCGTGACCCACAAGCCATGGACGGCGCAGCCGCTGTCGTCGTGGATCTACGGTTGTTACACCAGCCTCGTGTATGGCACGCCCATTCTGGGCGGGTTGATCGCCGACCGATTGCTGGGGCAGCGCCGCACCGTGGTCGTGGGCGGCATCCTCATGGCGATCGGCCACTTCCTCATGGCCGTCGAGACCATGTTCTTCCCCGCCATGCTGTTCCTGATCGCGGGCAATGGCTGCTTCAAGCCCAACATCTCCACGCAGGTCGGCCTGCTCTACCCGGTCGGCGACAAGCGCCGCGACAGCGCGTTCTCGATCTTCTATGTGGGCGTCAACCTGGGCGCGTTCCTCGCCCCGCTCGTGTGCGGCACGCTCGGCCAGAAGATGGGCTGGCACTACGGATTCGCCGCCGCCGGCGTCGGCATGGTGCTGGGGCTCATCTTCTACATGATGAACCAGAAGTACCTGGCCCCCGACGTGCTGGCGCAGCGCCGCGCACAGGCCGTGCAGGTGAAGGAGCAGATGACGCGCGAGGAGTGGCTGCGCGTGGGCGCGATCGGCGCCGCCTGCCTCGTGGTGGCGGCGTTCTGGGCCGTGTACGAGCAGCAGGGCAACACGCTGCAGCTGTGGGCGGACCAGAACACGCGCTGGACGTTCCTGGGCTGGCAGATGCCGTCCACGTGGTACCAGTCGTTCAACCCCTTCATGATCTTCCTGTTCACGCCGCTGCTCACGGGCCTGTGGGCCTGGCAGGCTGCGCGCAATCGCGAACCCTCGAGCCTCGTGAAGATGGCGATCGGCTGCGTGCTGTTGGGCGTGGGCTTCATCGTCATGATCCTCGCCGCCCAAGGGCTGGCCACGCCGGAGACCAAGCGCAGCGTCATGTGGCTCACGGGCAGCACGCTGATCTTCACGTTCGGCGAGCTCTACCTGTCCCCCATCGGGCTGTCGTTCGTCACCAAGGTCGCCCCCGTGCGCATGGTGTCGATGATGATGGGCGTGTGGTACCTGGCCAACATGATCGGCAACTACATGACCGGCTACCTGGGCACGTTCTACGAGACGTGGCCCAAGGCGCAGTTCTTCACGCTCATGACGGCCATCGGCGTCGTCGCCGGCCTGGTGCTGTTCATCATCGGCAAGCCGCTCGACAAGATCGTCTCCAAGCACGACTCGCATCAGGCGCACTGACGCGACGCTGTCGTGCTCTACGACTGCAGGAGGCCGCTCCGGGAACCCGGAGCGGCCTTCCGCGTTCGTGGCCCCCGCGACTGGCTCGCGCCGCTCAGCGGCCGCGCCGCCGCACGCGTTCGACCGCCGCACGCAGCTCGCCGGGACGCAGCGGCTTCTGCAGCAGGTGGTCCCCCATGCGCTCGGCGAACGCCAGGCTGCGGGGCGTGAACGCTCCGCCCGTGCAGAACAACACACAGCCCAACAGGTCCGGCCGGTGGAGCTGCAACCAATCGTAGAGCGCGGCACCGTCCAAGTCCGGCATCATGAGGTCGCACACGATCGCGTCCCAATCGCCGTCGGATTCCAGCTTCGTCACGGCCTCGCGGCCGCCGGGCAGGAGCGTGAGCTCGAAGTGCGGGCCGAAGAAGCGCTCGTAGGCCGCGAGCAGCATGGGCTCGTCATCGATCACCAGCACGCGCGGCCGCGCGGCCGGCGTGGGTGCGGGCACGGGTGTCACGGCCGGTGTGGATGTGGCCGGTGGTCCATCGAGCGGCAGCACGACTTCGAACGTGGTACCGGCCGCCGAGGTGTCGAGCAGCCGCAACTGGCCGCCATGATGCCGCACGATGTCCGCCGACAACGCCAGTCCCAGCCCGGTGCCGTGCTCACGCGGGTTGGTGGTGACGAACGGCTCGAAGAGCCGCGCCTGCGCTTCGGGGGTGAAGCCCGTCCCCGTGTCGCGCACGGTCACGACCGCCTGCACGCCGCGGATGTCGGCGGTCACCGCTACTTCATTGCGGTCCGGTGCGCCCTCGAGAATCGCCTGCGCCGCATTCATGAGCAGGTTCGTGAACACCTGCACGAGCTTGGTGCGGTCGCCGCGCACGTGCAGGTCGGCGGCGCTGCTCACCAGAAGACGGGCCCGGTAGTTGAGTTCGGCGCGCACCAGCCGGCACGCGTCCGCGATGACGTCCGCGAGCGACAGCGACTCCACCTGGGCAGGTTCAAGACGCGCGAAGTTGCGTAGGTTCCGCACGATGGCCACGACGCGCTCGACGCCCTCGAGGTTGTCGCGGGTGAGCTCGCGCGATTGCAGGAGCAGTTGCAGGGCGAGCGTGCGCTCCCCCGCGGGTGCGTCGGCCTGCAGCAGCTGCTCCACGCGAGCCAGGTGCTCGTCCAGCACCCCTAGGTTGGCGAGTACGAACGTCGCCGGATTGTTGACCTCGTGCGCCACGCCCGCGGCGAGCTGCCCCACCGCGAGCAGGCGCTCGTGCTGCAAGAGGCGCTGTTGGAACGCGTGCTCGCGCGCGTGGCGCTGAGCGATCTCCTCCGCCAGCATGTTGAGTCCGGTGGCGAGACCGTCCAAGAGGTGGTGGCCGTCGCCCACCGTGGCCCGCTTGTCGAAGTCGTTGGAGGCGATGGCGACCACGACGTCGATCAGCTCGGCGAGCCGAGCCTCCACCTCGCACGCTGGCGCCCCATCAGCCACGCGTGCCGCCCCCCGGCAGGAATGTGCGCAGCCAATCCTCGGCCTCGCTCACGGAATTGAACAGCCGCGTGGGGGTCTCGGGGCGGTTGAAGCCGAGGTAGAAGTTCCCCAGCACGCGCGTGAGCGGGGAGTCGAACACCAGCGCCACCGCGGCCGTGACGGCCGTGGCCTCGGGCCCTGCGAACACGCCGCGCGCCTCGGCCGACTGCGAGCGGATCGGGCGCAGGTCCACGAGCACCGGCAACTGCCGCCCGCGCGTGAAGTCGGCGATGCCCGCGAGGTTCTCGCGCGCATCGGGCCCCGTCACCTCGGCGCCATCATGGAAGCACCCGTAGATGATGCCGTCGAGCCACAGCGAACACGTGCGGGTGCGAATCGCGTGCGGCGGTGGTTGCAGGCCGGCATGGGGCATCGAGGAGTCTCCGCTCTGGGATCGGATCGTGAAGCTGGCGAGCATGAAGATAGCGTTGGAGCCGGCGCCTTGGAATCGTCCTTTGGGAGCGGTGGGCCCGGCGATCCGGCCAGCGCTCCGAGTCACTCCGGCTCGATATCCCGGCGCGGCGTGTGGGCCCGCGCGACCAGCGCGATCGGCCAGCCCACGCACACCACGTGGATCGCGAGCCCGACCATGGTGTCCTGCGGCGAGCGGGCGATGCGATGGTGAATGGCGGACAGCGGTAGCACCACCTCGTACATGACCGCGTACACGATAAGCCCGTACGCGGCACCCCACTGCCAGGCGTGTCGCACGAGTTGTGGCGATCGCCGCGCGGTCCACGCGTAGAGTGCGGCCCACACTGTGGCGATCGCGAAGTGCGACACGACGCCGAGCGCCGCACTGGCGGGGCCAGCTGAATAAGCCGCCTTGCCGAGCCAGCCGGACGCGATCGACTGCAGCACGCGCAGCGCGGGCCGGCCGCGGAAGAACGCCTGCAGCAGCGCCGCCGTCAGGTCCAGCATCCCGGCCAGGGCCCCGGCGACGAGCGCGATACGTGCCACCGCGTACCCGGGCGCGCGCGTCACGCGCACCCCGCGGTCTGCCGTGGCGCAGCCGGTCGCGCCGCCATCACACCCGGAGCGTGTCGGTGCGCCAGACCTTGATCGTGCGCTTGATGTCGATGGGTTTCACCAGCTTGCCTTCGATCACGTCGCGCACCAAAGCCGGGAACTCGGCATCGCTCGCGAACCGCAGGGCGGCCCACTGCGCCGGCGTGATGCTGCCCGCGCGCGGGGCCAGGTCGGCGGCCAGCGCCTGCAGGCGCAGGCGCTCCTCCAGGCGGATGACGCGATCCTGCACCGTGAGCGGGAACGCGCGCAGGAACCAGCACATGAGCAGCAGCGCCAGCGCAACGCCCACATCGAGGAACGAGGCGTACGACAGCGGCAACGCCGCGCGCACCGCCCGCACCAGGTTCATGAGGATGAGCCCGAACGTGACGAAGTGGAACAGCGGCACATAGCGCGCGTGGTTCTGCAGGTTCTGTTCGGACATGGGCACACTCACCGGGCTGGAGGAGGATGGCTTGCTGCGGAACCACCCGGCCGCCGAGCAGCTTCTCGCGGCCCACGAGCCACAGGATGTACGTGAGCACCGCGAACGGGATCAGCGCGAGCAGGTCCGCGCGCTCGCCACTGAAGAACGGGTTGTGGGCCCCGGCCCACGCCCCGATGGCACTGTCGAAGTCGGTGAGCACGCCGGCCAGGAACGCGATGAGGATGCCCGCGATCGCACCGCCCGCGATGTAACCCGAGGCCATGAGCACGCCCGGGCTCTTGTCGCCCTCGGCGGCCAGCTGCTCCTCGGACAACTGCTTGTGCTCGAGCTGCTTCCGCCGTGCGCGATCGACCAACCAGCGGATCACGCCACCCACGAAGATGGGTGTGGACGACGAGATCGGCAGGTAGACGCCGACCGCGAACGCCAGCGACGGGATACCCACCAGCTCCAGCATCACGGCGATCATGACGCCGAACAGCACCAGCGCCCACGGCAGCTGGCGGTCGAGGATGCCGCGGATGATGTAGCTCATGAGCGTGGCCTTCGGCGCGTCGAACTTCTTCACTGTCGTGCCATCGGGCCGTTGGGTGTGGATGCCGTTGATGCCCGGGTCCACGAACCATTTGGCGTCGCCGTTCGCGTCGACCAGATACTTGCCCGCGGGCGCACTGGTACCGTCGAGGTGGTGATACACGCTGTACTCCGCCGCGTCGCTGTGCGCCTGCGCGCCGCGGATCTTCTCGTGCCGGGCCGTGGTGAGCAGCGCCGGATCCACGTGCAGCCCCGTGGGGGCCACCTGCGTGGCCGGCAGGTACACGGTGGCGGTGTCGTTCAAGCTCAGGAGGATCGGGCCCAACAGCACCGCCGAGAGCAGCGAGCCGAACAGGATCGCCACCTGCTGATGGCGCGGCGTCGCGCCCAGCAGGTATCCGGTCTTCAAGTCCTGCGACGTGGTGCCGCCGTTCGAGGCCGCGATGCACACGATGCCGCCCACCGACAGCGCGGTGACGTACCACGATGCGCCCACCCAGCCGATCATGAGGAAGATCAGGCACGTGAGCAGGAGCGTGGCCACGGTCATGCCCGAGATGGGGTTGGACGACGAGCCGATCTCACCCGTGAGCCGGCTCGACACCGTGACGAACAGGAAGCCGAACACCACGATGAGCAGCGCGCCGAGCAGGTTCATGTGCAGCGTGGGCGACAGCAGGATCGCCACCACCAGCAGCGCCACGCCGCCGAACACGAAGCGCGAGTCCAGGTCGCGGTCGGTACGGCTGGCGACCACGGCCTGGGCGGTGCCGCGCGCATCCTTCAAGCCCTCTTTCAGACCGTGCACGATGAGCGGCAGCGAGCGGAACAGACTGATGATGCCGGCCGCGGCCACCGCGCCGGCGCCGATGTAGAGCACGTAGGCGCCGCGGATCTGGCCCGGGCTCATCTCGGCGATGGGCACGGTGCCCGGCGGCAGCACGCCGGTCATGCCTTCGCCGAAGAACTTGATCATGGGGATGATGATCAGGTACGCCATCACACCACCGCCCACCATGAGTGCGGCCACCTGCGGGCCGATGATGTAGCCCACGCCCAGCAACTCGGGCGAGATCTCGGCCGCGATGCTGCCGGACTTGAACGGCGCGCTGAACACCTTCTCGGGCGTGTCCTTCCACAGCCGGAACGCCGACATGGCGGTCTTGTACACGAGCCCGAGCCCGAAACCGGTGAAGATGGTCTTCGCCGACACGCCCTGCGCACCCATGGCCAGCGCTTCCGCCTTCGCCTCGGGTGACGAGGCGGCGGCGGACTCCGTGGAGGCGCCAGCCTTCAGCACTTCGGCGCACGCCGTGCCCTCGGGGTACTTCAACTTGCCGTGCTGCGCCACGATCAGCGCGCGGCGCAGCGGGATCATCATGAGGATGCCGAGCAGCGCGCCCAGCACCGAGACGAGCGCGACGCGCATGAGCTCGAGGTCGAAGCCGAGGATCATGATCGCCGGCATCGTGACGCCCACGCCGAAGGCGATGGACTCACCCGCCGAGCCGGCGGTCTGCGCGATGTTGTTCTCGAGGATGCTGGCGTCCTTCACGCCGAACACCTTGAGCATCTTGAACAACGTCATCGAGATCACGGCCACCGGGATCGAGGCGCTCACGGTGAGCCCGACCTTGAGCACCAGGTAGAGCGACGAGGCGCCGAAGATGGCGCCGAGGATCGTGCCCATGAGCACGGCACGCCACGTGAACTCGGGCAAGACCGTGCTGGCAGCGATGTAGGGAACGAACGCTCGTCCGCTCGCGGTGGCGGACGACTTCGGCTCGGCGTGGCTCATGCGGGCCTCCGGTGGGACACGGCAGACGGACGTGCGAAGAGCGGACTCTAGCCCGTGCGGAAAGCCCCACGCCAGCACGGAAGCGGCCACGGCGCCCGCCCCCCCGGCAGGCTGGGCTGGAGCACAGCCTTCAGCGCGTCATGGCGTCGAACATCCGACGCCAGATGCCCACGCCTTCGTACGTGCGGATGGCGGCGTTCACGGCCTCGTCGGCGTCCTCGCCCATGAGTCCGTGGATGTCGATCCACTCGGCCAACCGGTCCAGGTGTGCGCGCGCCTCGAGTCCGTGCCGGCCCAGGTACGATGCGCCGTGGTCACGCGTGAAACCCAGATTGTGTTCGACCGCAGCGGCGATCTCCGGCGCACCTTCGCGCGAGCCGAGGCGCACGTACTCGGTGCCCACCCACTCCGGCAGCGTGCGGATCACGGGCAACGCCGGCATGCGCACGGCTCGGCGGGCCACCGGTTCGCCGAACGCCGCGATGAGGTCGGCACGCAGCAGGGTGGTCGACGGCGGGTCCTCGAGCGGGTAGCCCACGTGCGCACGCGCCGTGGCGTCCACCGGGCTCTCGGCCAGGCTCGCCAGCACCGAGGCCTCGAACGCGTAGGTCGCGAGCAGGAACTTGCGATACACGTCGCGATACTGCGCCAGCGCGCGCACATGGTGACGCTGCTGCGCGGCCGTGGCGGCGTCCGGGAGCGGATCGAGCCGCATGCGCACCAGCCGGTTGAACGACGCCACGCTGTCGATGATGTCGTGCATGGCGCGCGTCTCGAGCCGCAGCCGCTCCGCGAGCGGCAGCAGCGACGGTTCGGGGCCGAGCTCCAGGCCGGGCTCGAACTCGAGGTCGTCGTCGGGATCGCCGGGCGCGTCGGGACCTTCGGGACCGAGACCGCTCATGCGCGCCCCGCCATGTGCCGTGCGCGCCCGACCGGCCTGCCGTTCCGAACACGACGCATGCAGTGCACTCCGAGACGTGTGGGGACAAGGCGAACCCGGGGCCAGATGACCGCACGAGACGATGGGACCGCCGGCAACAGGGGTCAAACGCGGATGGCGGGCCAGCGCCGCGGAAGTTCGTGTCGGATGGTGGCTTCTGCCCCGCGGCGGGCGGCCCGGGAACGTGCGCGCCCACGCACCGGCTTTGCATTTCCTGAAACTTTCGCTTCCATCCGCTGCTGAGCGGTGTTCTCATCGACCGATCGCCCCGCCGGTCACCCCCCGTCCCCGGCCCAGCCCGTGGTGTGGAGGCCGGTCGCATGCCCGTCAGGCAGTCCACGAAGTCGACGCCCTCCCGCTCGAGCGACCGCGCGTCGCACGGCGGATCAGCTGCGGCATGGGGCGCGGCCGAACGCCTGGCCGTGTTGGTGGCGTTCGCGGCGGTGCTGGTCTCGGTGAGCTTCGAGCTCTACGAGTACGACTTCTGGCAGCACCTCACGTTCGGCAAGGCACTGTGGCAACTCCAGCGCGTACCCACCCAGCAGGTCTGGACGTGGCTCGACCATGGCGCCCCGGTCCAGAATCCGTCGTGGGGATTCAGCGCGGTGTTGTGGCCGTTCTGGTCGCTCGGCGGCGTGACCGGGCTGGCCGTGTGGCGCTGGCTCAGCACGCTGGTGGTGTTCGCGCTGTTGTGGCGCACCGCGCGTGCGCTTGGCGTGCGCAGCGTGCCGCCGCTCGTGACCCTCGTGCTGTGTGCGCTGGTCTACCGCCAGCGCTCGCAGGTCCGCCCCGAGACCCTGGCCGCCATGCTGCTCGCGTTCCAACTCTGGCTGCTCGCCACGCGGCGCGGCCCCGGCTGGCGCGACATCGCGCTGGTGGCGACCGCTTGGGGCTGGGCCAACGTGCACCTGTCGTGGTACCTGGGGCTGGCCGTGCTCGCGCTGCACGCGTTCGCTCCGATCTTCGGGCGCGACCCGGCGGCACGCACGCGCGCACTCGGCCTCGTCCCGGTGCTGCTGGGCGCGCTGGCGGTGTCGTTCGTGAATCCATTCGGTTGGCGCACGGTGTGGCGGCCGTTCGAGTTCGCGCTGCACTGGCGCCACGATCCGCTGCTGTCGGGGATCTCCGAACTGCGTGCGCTCGACTGGCGCGTCAACCTGTCGAACGGCCTGCCCGTGCTCATGGCCGGCTGGCCGCTGCTCATCCTGTGGCGCTCCCGGCGCGCGGGCCTGGATCCGATCGAGCTCGGCACCGCCGTGCTCGCCACGGCGCTCGCGCTCACGGGCACGCGCTTCGTGGCCACGTACGCACTGCTCGCGGCACCGTGGCTCGCGCGCGACCTCGATGCCTGGTGGCGTGAGCGCCGAGGCGCCCCGCTGCACGGCTGGCGGGTCGCGCTCACCACCAGCGCGCTGTGCGTGCTGCTCCCGCTCCACGAGTGGACACATTTCGAGAATCGTCTGGGAGTCGGGATCGATCGCAGCCGATACCCGGAAGCCGCGTGCGATTTCATGGTGGCGCACGACGTGCGCGGACGCGGCCTCAACGACTTCTATCTGGGTGGCTACCTGCTGTGGCGCTTCTGGCCGGATCCGTCGCGCCTGCCTTACTTCGACATCCATCCCGAGGACAAGCCCCCGGCCGAGCGGCTGGCCTACCTACGCGCATTCACCTCGCTGCAGGGCTGGCGCGAACTCGATGCGCGCCTGCGCTTCGACTACGCCCTCGTGAGCCGCAGTCATGTGCGCGAGGGCTACGGGCTCCTGGACCAGCTCGATGCCGACCCGGCCTGGGCGCTGGTGTTCGTCGATGACGTCGCGGCGTTGTACGTGCGCCGCGATGGCCCCATGGCCGCGCTCGCGGCCGAGCAGGGGTATCGCGCGCTGGCCGGAGGCCGCCTCGGGCTCGAACGCATCGCCGCCGCGGCCGCGCGGAGCCCGGCCGCCGCCGAGAGCCTGGGGCGCGAGCTTGGTCGTCAGGCCGCGCAGTCCGCCTGGGTCGGCTCGATGCAGCCGCTGCGCGAACTCGCGGCACTCGGCTCCGGGGCCGCGAACACGGCCGCCGCCCCGGCGGGCGGCGGCCGCTGAACCCGCATGGCGCCGGGGCGGGGCCCTACTTGAACTCGGGCCGCAGGATCTCGATCTGGAGTGTCTTTTTCCGCGCCTCGATCCACGCGTCGTAGTCCTTCTTGAGCAGCTCCTGGGCCAGCGGCGTCGACGCCGTGGCGAAGGCCTTGTCGTCGAACGGATCCCGGCCCTGGGCCTCGAACCACGCCACGCCCTGCGCGATGTGCACGGTGTCGCTCACGGTACCGGCGGGAGCGGTGAACGCGCGGTCGACCAACGCGGACTCCAGCCCGAGCCCCGGCACGAAACCGAAGTCGCGCCGTACCGGCCCGCTGTCCTTGAGCCCGCCGTAGGGCGCCGCCAGCGAATCGAGCCTCGCACCCCCCAGCAGTGCGGTGCGCAGCGTGGCGACCTTCTGGTCGAGCTTCTCGCGGCGGCGCGCGTTCTTCATGTCCTCGATCGCACGGCCCCGCACGTCCTCGAACGTGGCGGCGCGCGGCGGCTCGGTGCGCAGCGGCCGCACCACCAGGTACTCGTTCGCGCCGCGGTACACCTTGCCCGCCCAGCGGCCCTTGGTCATGGCCGGCACCTCCTCCGCCAGCCCGCTCACCGGGCCCGGCGCGCCCAGCGTCTCGTTGCTCGCGAACGGCGGCGAGGTGCGCACACCGCCGAACGGCGCCGCCAGCACTGCCGGGTCGGCCGCGGCCGCCAACTTCCGGCGCAGTGCATCGGCGCTGCGGCGTGCGCTGCTGTCGGCACGCGCGCGTGCGAGCGTGGTGCGCAGGTCCGTGCGCACTTCGTCGAACGGCTTCGTGCGTGCGGCCTTGCGGTCCTCGAGCTTGATGATGTGGTAACCGAACTGCGTCTTCACCACCGGGCTCACCTCGCCGGGCTTGAGCGCGAACGCCGCGCGCTCGAACTCGGGGACCATGCGGCCACGGCCGAACCAGCCCAGATCGCCACCGGTGTTGGACGCCCCGGGCTCCTGTGAGAACCGCCGTGCGAGCTCGAAGAAGTCGGCGCCCTTGCGGATGGCCGCCAGCAGCGAATCCGCGCGCGCAGCCGCGCTCGCATCGCCACCCGGGCCGGCGTCGCGCGTCGAGATCAGCAGGTGGCGCGCCCGCACCTGCTCGGGCTCACGGTAACGCTCGGCCGCGCGGGCGTACTCGGCACGCAGCGTGGCCTCGTCGAGCCGCACGGAATCCACGGGCTGCACGGGCACGGCGACGTACTCGACCACATGCCGCGCGGGCGCGGGGTAGTCGGCGGTGTGTTGCACGAACCATGCACGCCCATCCTCTTCATCCTTGCGGCGCTTCTCGGCCAGGAAGTCGGGCTCGATGCGGGCGCGAGCCAGCTCGAAGGCCGCCACGTAAGCCGTGTCGGCCGCGTCGACGCGCCACACCACCGAGTACGCGCCAAATGCGCGCGGGCCCTGCACCTGCCCCACGCGGGCTGCCGCCGTGGTGCGCACGGAGTCGGCGACCACGGGTGGGAACAACGAATCCCCCGGCGCGCCGGCCATGATCGACAGCGTCTCGGCCACCGCTCCGCTGGTGCGCGCGATCGTGCCGAGTGCCTTCGGGTCGCGCGTGGTCGCGAGCGCGTTCGCCAGCTTGGCCATCGTCGCCGTGAGCCACTGGTCGCGCTCGAGCTCGGCCATGCGGCGGCCGGCCTCGCGCCGGCGGGCCTCGTCGATCGGCGGCAGCCAGGCGCGCGAGCTGTCCGCCACTCCGAACAGGCCGCGGCCGTGGGCCTGGTACCAGCGATCGATCTCGTCGGGCGGGATGGCACGGCCCTGATACTGGCCCATCTTGAGCGTGAGCCGCGTGAGTCGTGCGCGCGTGCCGCGGTAGCGGTCGCGATGCGTGTCATAGAACGCGCGGCGCTCGGCTTCGGCGGCGGTGCGGCGCAACTCGGCGTCGGCACGGCGGCGCGCTTCGGCGATCACGTCGCCGTAGGGCGGCAGCCGCTCGGCGCGGCGCGCCACGAGCTTGCCCACGACGATGCCGTCGTCCAGCCGGAGCGGCCCGAACACGGGCTCCAACGGCAGCGAGTCGGCACGCGCCACGGCCGCCAGCAACGCGGGCGAGCGGCCGAGCCCGGGCAGCGCTGCGCCGCGCTCGAGCCAGCCCGCGTCCTGGGTGAGCACCAGCGAGTCCACCGCGCTGCCCGCGCGCAAGGAGTCGGCGGTGCGCTGCGCGAGCGGGAATGCCGCGGAATCCGCGGCCGCACGCGCGCTGTCGGCGGACAGCGGCAGCGGCCAGCGCCGCCAGCGCACGCGCACCTGCGCTCGCTGCACGAACTCGCCGTGATGCGTGTCGTAGTAACGCTGCCAGTCCACCGGCCCCGTCTCGGGCTCGAGCGGCACCTCGCGCGTCTGCAGCGCCAGGTAACGGAAGCGCGCGCTGGCATTGCGCTTCTCGAACTCGGCGCGCAACGCACTCTTCGCTGGCTCGAAACGCTCGCGCAGCTGGCGGTCGAGCTTGGCCACGCCTGCGGTCTCGCGCAGGCGCGGCAGGATCTCGGCGTAGTTCGACTGCGGGCTCGCCTTGAACGCCTGCAACTTCGCGGGATCGTAGCGGCCGTTCGTCTGCAGGGACGGATCGCCCTTGAGCAACGCGTCGGCCTCTTCGTCGCTCACGCGCACCTGTTCGCGCTGCACCTGGCTCGCCAGCACGGCGCGCCGCACGAGTTCCTCGAACACGTTCTTGCGCGCCAGTTTCTGGACGTCGGGCGTGAAGCCGGCGCCCATCTCATTGCGCAGTCGCGCGAAGTACGGCACCGCGATGACATCGAACTCGGCCTGCGTGATGTCGCGGCCTTCGACCCGGGCGAGCACGGCCGGAGCCGCCGCACGCGCGGTCGGCCGGGCCGGGGCCACGGGGCGTGTGGCCGGAGGCACGGCGCTCGCGGGCCCGCTGCCGAACGGCGAACTCGCCGGCGGTGTGCCGGGGGCCGTGGCGCCGAACGGCGATGAGGACTGGGCGCGTGCGTCCGGGGCCAGTGACACCAGGACAGCAACCGTGAGCGAAGTGCAGGCGGCGCGCTCGAGGGCGCCGAACAGGTCCAGCATGCGCATGGGCATCTCGGATCGACGGGGGGACGGGAAGGCCGTGGACGAGTCGGGGGCACTGGATTCTAGCCAAGGTGCGGCCGCGGGCAAGCCCGCGCACGATTCCTGATGCATCGGCGCGCCGGCTCTGCGAATCTTCCCGCTCGCGGTTTCCCTCTGGAGCCGCCCGCGCCTCACCCCGTGGC
>JBEBGT010000441.1:0-3520 GCA_040081365.1 Candidatus Eiseniibacteriota bacterium
GCGAGACGCTGCAGGCCGCGCGGGGTGGTGACGGAGATGGGCATGTCCGGGATGTTCTCAGGCCCCCGCCCGGCCGACAACTACCGCACCGGGACACCCGCCCCCGAAAGTCCGTGCCGGGCGCCGCCAGCCGGCGTAGGGTGCACGGGAGCGCCGGGCCCGGGCGGCTTGCCGGCCCGTTCGCGCGCGTGCTACACGGAAGTTTCCGAGCTACGGCTTCACCACACACGGAGGTGTGGATCGATGAGCGACGCCACCGCGCAGTCCCGCCGGCATCCGCTGGTCTGGATCCCGACCCTGTACCTGGCCGAGGGCCTGCCCTACGTGGTCGTGATGACCGTGTCGGTCATCATGTACAAGGGCTTCGGGATCTCGAACACGGACATCGCGCTCTACACCAGCTGGCTCTACCTGCCCTGGGTGATCAAGCCGCTGTGGTCGCCGGTCGTGGACCTGCTCGGCACGCGCCGCCGCTGGATCTGGACGATGCAGTTCCTGATCGGCGCCGCTCTCGCCGGCGTCGCGCTCACCGCACCGCTGCCGCAGGCGTTCCAGTGGTCGCTGGCGCTGTTCTGGCTCATGGCGTTCAGCAGCGCGACGCACGACATCGCCGCCGACGGCTTCTACATGCTCGCCACCACGCCGCAGGAACAGGCGATGTACGTGGGCGTGCGCAGCATGTTCTATCGTATCGCCACCATCGCCGGCCAGGGTCTGGTGGTCATGCTCGCCGGCCACCTGCAGACGACCACCGGCGACGTGCACCATGCGTGGTCCGTGGCGATGGCGGCACTGGCGCTCATGCTGCTGGTGTTCGGCGCCTGGCACGCCTGGTCGCTGCCGAAGCCCGCGGCCGACAAGGTCGGCGATGCGCGCCAGGTGCCGCAGTTCGTGCGCGAGTTCCTGGCCACGTTCGGCTCGTTCTTCCGCAAGCCGCGCATCGGCGTGCTGCTGGGCTTCCTCTTGCTCTACCGCTTCGGCGAGGCCCAGCTCGTGAAGCTCGTGTCGCCGTTCCTGCTCGACCCGCGCGTCCAGGGCGGCCTCGGCCTCAGCACGGAACAGGTGGGCTTCGTGTACGGCACGGTGGGCATCATGGCGCTCGTGCTGGGCGGCATCAGCGGCGGCGTGGTGGCGGCGCGCGACGGGCTCAAGAAGTGGCTGTGGCCCATGCTGTTTGCCATCCACCTGCCCGACGCCGCGTTCATCTACCTGGCGTACGCCCAGCCCACGAACGTCTGGATCGTGCAGGCCTGCATCGCCGTGGAGCAGTTCGGTTACGGCTTCGGGCTCACCGCGTTCCTGCTGTACATGATCCACATCTCGCGCGGCGAGCACCAGACCGCTCACTACGCCATCTGCACCGGCTTCATGGCCATGGGCATGATGTTCCCCGGCATGTGGAGTGGCTGGCTGCAGGATCACATCGGCTACAAGCACTTCTTCCTGTGGGTCATCGTGGCTACGATCCCCAGCTTCCTGTTCACCATGCGCATCCCGCTCGAAGACGACTTCGGCAAGAAGACCGCGAGCTGAAAGCCGCCCGGTGCATGAGGGGCCGTCCGCGCATCGAGCGGGCGGCCCTTGGTGTGGGCGGACGACCGCCCCGGACCACTCACCGCCAGGAGCCCGCGATCACGCGTCGCGGCGGGCGTCGAACTCGCGCTTGTTGGCGGGCTTGGGCGCGGCCGGGTAGGGCGCGCGCACGTGGAAGATGGCGGTGAGCACCGGGATGAACGACTCGCGGATGCGCGCCAGCTCGGAGATCGTGATGTTGGCCTCGTCCAGCTGGCCGTCGCGCACGCGCTCTTCGATGATGCGCTGCACCAGGCCGCGGATGCGGCTTGGCGTCGGCTCGGCCAGCGCGCGCGACGCGCCCTCCACGCCGTCGGCCAGCATGAGGATCGCGGTCTCCTTGGAACGGGGCCGCGGGCCTGGGTAGCTGTAGTCCTCGCGCCGCGCCGTGGGGTCGCCTTCCAGCGCTTTGTGGAAGAAAAACGCCATCACCATGGTGCCGTGGTGCTCGGGAATGGCGTTCCGCACCGCGCGCGGCAGCCGTTCTTTCTTGGCGAAGTCGAGGCCCTCGGAGATGTGCGACTTCACGACCAGCGCGCTCATCGAGGGCGTGAGCTTCTCGTGCCGTGAGCGCGAGCTGGCCGGCTCGTTCTCGGCGTAGTACTCGGGCTTCGCCAGCTTGCCGATGTCGTGGTAGTAGGCCTGCACGCGCGCCAGCAGCGAGTTGGCGTGAATCGCCTCGGCCGCGGCCTCGGCGAGCGAGCCCACGACCATGCTGTGGTGATAGGTACCCGGCGCTTCGAGCTGCATGCGGCGCAGCAACGGACGGTTCAGGTCCGACAGCTCGAGTAGCGTGATGTCGCTGGTGAGCCGGAACACCTGCTCGACCAGCGGCAGGATGCCGAACGCCACGGCGGTCGCGAACAGGGCCGACAAGAGCCCCCACAGCGCGTCGTTCAGCATGCCGGTGAACGGCGTGCTGCGCGCGAGGTCCCACGCCAGGATCGCCGCGGTGTTGGCGAGCGCGATGGCGAAGAACGCGCGCACGAAGTGCCAGCGGTGGCGCAGGCGCTGCACGGAGTACACGGCGGTGACGCCGCCCATCATGGCCACGGCCACGAACGGCGCGCGCAGCTCGGCCACCGCCATGACGAGCACCGACAGCATGAGCGTGAACACCAGTGCGGGGCGCTTTTCCATGAGCGACGCCACCACGAGTGGCGCCAGTGCGAGCGGGACCGCGAACTCCGACAGCCCGCCCACCGGCACGATCGCCACCACGCAGCCCAGCACGGCCAGCGTGAGCACGGTGAACATGGCCAGCATGCCGTTGTCGCCGAACACCTGCGGCAGCTCCATGCGCAGGTAGGTGGCGAACGCCGCGATGAACAGCAGCATGAGCAGCATGCGAGCGAGCGGCGGGTACAGGTACTCGGTCTGCGAGCGGCGCGCCGCTTCGAGGTTACGCAAGGAACGCAGCTTGAGCACGGCCTCGTGCGTGACGCGTTCGTTCGCGTCCACGAGGAGCTCGTCCTTCTTCACCATGCCCACCATGTCGGGCACGGCGCTCTTGGCGTTGCTGCGGCGCCACTCGGTCTCGGCGCGGTCGTAGGCGATGCTGGCCACCACGAATGGCGCCGCCAGTGCTTCGACCAGCGTGACGCCACGCGTGTCGGCGCCGAACGCGGCGCGTGCATGGCGCGAAAGGCGGTCGAGCGCCTCGCGCCGGTCGAGGAACCGGTTCGCCGGCGTGGAAACTTCGGTGTCGCCCTCGCGCAACGTGACGTTCCGGTAGCCCAGGATGAGCCCGCTCTTCTTCTCGGTGACCACGCCGGCGTCCAGCACCTCGGTGAGCCAGCCGCCCATCTCGGTGAGCGCGCGGCGCGCGCGGCCCGGCGCCGACAGGGCCTCGACCGCCGACGCATCGAGCGGCACGCCCAGCAGCTTCAACTTCTCGGCCCGCTCGCGCGGACCCACATCGGGGTCGCTCACCACCGCCAGCGCACGC
>JBEBGT010000442.1:0-3517 GCA_040081365.1 Candidatus Eiseniibacteriota bacterium
GAAGCCGTTCGCGCTCGCGCGCGCGCACGGCTTCCAGCGGCTGTCCCTCGACCTCATGTTCGGCTATCCGGGCCACACGGCGGCGAACTGGGAGCGCACGCTCGCGGCGGCGCTGGCCCTGGCACCCGAGCATGTGTCCGCCTACGGCTACATCCCGGAGGACGGCACGCCGCTCGGCGATCTCGTGAACGGCGGGGCGCGGGCCATGGTGAGCCCCGAGCTCGAAGCCGAGTTGCACGCCCAGGCCGATGCGGCGTTCGCGCACGCCGGGCTGGCGCCCTACGAGACCTCGAACTGGTCGCGCCCGGACGCCGAGAGCCGGCACAACCTCACGTACTGGCTTCGCCGCGACTACCTGTCGCTGGGACCCTCCGCGCACGGGTTGTGGCTCGGCGAGCGCTATGCCAACGCGCGCGCGCTAGCGGATTGGGCCGCTCACCTGGAGCGTGGGGAGGACCCCGCGCCGGAGCGCGAGCGTGAGACCGCGGCATCGCGTGCGGACGAGACCGTGATGCTGGCGTTGCGTCTGGCCTCGGGGCTGGATCTCGCCGACCTCGGCGAGGCGGCGCGCGCGGAGCTGTTGCGCCGCTATGGCCGTGCGCTCGCCGACGGCGTGGCGGCCGGACGGCTGCTTCGGCGCGACGGCCGCTTCGCCATTCCCGCCACGCAGCGCTTTGTGGCCGATGACACCATCGCGTGGCTCGCCGTGCGGGCCCTCACATCCGATTCCCTGGAGGTCGCAGCGTGAGCCGTCCCCGGCAGACATCACCCAAGTCCAGTTCGGCGCCGCGTTCGGCGTTCCGTGAGAACGTCGAGTCGCTGGCGTGGGCCGTGGTGCTCATGCTGATCGTGCGCGTGTTCCTGATCCAGGCCTTCCGGATCCCGTCCGAGTCGATGCGCGACACGCTGCTCGTGGGCGACTTCCTGTTCGTCACCAAGCTCGACTACGGCGCCAAGCTGCCGTTCACGCACATCCGGTTGCCCGGGTTCCGCAAGCCGAAGACGGGCGACATCATCGTGTTCCAGTACCCGCTCGACCCGGCCACCGACTTCATCAAGCGCTGCATGGCCACCGGCGGCCAGACGGTGGAGGTGCGCCATAAGAAGGTGCTCGTGAACGGCACCGAGCTGGTGGAGCCCTACGTGCGTCACGGCGATTCCAACGAAGAGCCGGCTACCGTGTCGCCGCGGGACAACCGCCCCGAACAGCGGGTGCCGGACGACATGCTGTTCATGATGGGCGACAACCGTGAGAACTCGCTCGACGGGCGCTTCTGGGGTTTCGTGCCCATGGACTATGTGAAGGGACGTGCCCTGTTCCTGTACTTCTCGACCGGCTCCAAGAGCTGGTGGGACATGCCGTTCTACATTCGCTGGAACCGGCTGCTCCGGCCCATCCACTGAGCACGTCCGTCCGCGCACCGGGGCGTTTGACTTCACCCGGCGCGGCATGCGTGAATTCGTCGCCATGTCCTCTGCCGTGATCCCCGGGCGGCTGTCTGCCGCCGACCCCGACCTGACCGAGCGCCAGCAGCGCGTGTTCGCGCGCCTGGTGGCGCTGCACCGCCGTGACGCCCGCCCGGTGAGCTCCGAGCGCCTGGCGCGTGCCACGGACGTGCGCCAGTCGGGTGCCAGCGTGCGCGCCACGCTGGCCGAGCTGGAGTCCATGGGCCTGCTCGAGCGTGCGCATGCCGCCGCGGGACGGATCCCGAGTGCCGCCGGCTGGGCGTACTTCGTGCGCGCCGTGCTCACGCCGACACGACTGAGCGCCGAGATCGAGGACGCGGTCGCCGAGCGGCTGTCGCAGTCGCGCCATGATGTGGAGCGCCTGCTGCAGGAGGCGTCGCGGTTGTTGGCGTCGTTCTCGCACCAGTTGGGACTGGCGCTGGCCGCGTCGCTCGATGGCGAGCCCCTGGCCTCGCTCGACCTGGAGCCACTGGCGCCGAGTCGAGTGATGCTCGTGCTGGGACTCTCCGGTATGCGCTCACGCACGCTGGTGCTGGAACTGGATTCGCCGCTCGACCCACGCGCGCTCGAGGACGTGAGTGAGGTGCTGCGCGAACGGTTGCTGGGTGGTTCGCTGGGTGAAGCGCGCCGGCGACTGGCGGGCGACCCCGAGCTGGTGGCCCATAGTGCGGTGCGGATCGTGGCGCGCGCCGCGACGGCGAGCTGGGGGCGTGCCGTCGCGACGCCGCTGCTCACCGCCGGGGTGTCGCACATGGTGGGGCAACCGGAGTTCGCCGACGCGTCGCAGTTGGGGCCCGTGCTGCAGGCGCTCGAATCCGGCAGCGCCTTCGAGCGTCTGATGGTGAGTGGCCCGCAGGGTCACGCGGGCGTCCAGGTCGGCGTGGGCCCGCTCCACACGCTCGCCACGCTCAGCCTGGTGAGCTATCCGCTGCCGGGTGCCGTGCCGGGCGCGGTGGGGGTATTGGGACCGATGCGCATGGACTACGCCACCACGATCGCCCTGGTCGACCTGGTGGGAACGCGCGTCTCCGACCTGCTCACCGCGTGATGCGGGCGTGACGCCGGCGCGCCCGGACGGGCGCGGAGCGTGGCTGGAATCGTGGCGCAGATCGTTCCGCAAGCGCTTCATTCGAAGGATGACGAACATGACCGAGGATATTCGCGACGCCGCCCGTCAGGCGATGGGTGGCGACGCTGACCATCAGGAGTCCGTGGTGAAGAACGCCCCCGAGGCGAGTGAACCCGTCGAGGCGTTCGCCGCCGAGACCGCGAAGGCCGAGACGCTGGACCCCGCCCAGAGTGTCGAGGGCGAGACGTCGGATACGGCCGGAGGCCGCGCGGACGCGAACGATACGGCTTCCGGAGATGCGGCCGGAGGCCGCGATGTACCGGAACCAAAGGTCCCGGACTACAAGGACAAGTGGCTGCGCTCCGAGGCCGAGTTGCAGAACTTCCGCCGCCGCGCCCAGCGCGACCGCGACGACGCCGTGCGTTTCGCCGAGGACCGCATCCTGCTCGACCTCATCGAGCTGCTCGACGACGTCGAACGCGCGCTCGCCGCACTCACGAGCGAACAGGCGGCCGACCCCTGGACCCAGGGCGTCGTGCTCACCGCCACACGCATGCGCGAGGCGCTCTCGCGCCGTGGCGTCACGGTGATCGAGACGCATGGCCAGGCCTTCGATCCGTCGTTCCACGAGGCACTGCTCGAAGTCCCCGCGCCCGCGGGCATCGCCCCCGGTTGCGTGGCGCAGGAAGTGCTCAAAGGCTATCGCCGCGGGGATCGCGCCCTGCGCGCCGCGCGCGTCGTCGTTGCCCGGGCCGAGGGTTAGCCGATGGCGGGCAAGCGCGATTACTACGAAGTGCTGGGGGTCGCCAAAGGCGCCAGCGAGGATGAGATCAAGAAGGCCTACCGCAAGGTGGCCATGCAGTGGCATCCCGATCGCAACCCGGGCAACACCGATGCCGAGGTGAAGTTCAAGGAAGCGACGGAGGCCTACGAGGTGCTGCGCGACGCGCAGCAGCGCGCGCGCTATGACCAGTTCGGGCA
>JBEBGT010000443.1:0-3516 GCA_040081365.1 Candidatus Eiseniibacteriota bacterium
AGCAGCGTGCGCAGCAGAGCAGGCACGCGCCCGTGCACCGGTAGCAACGCGAACGGCGCGCCATGGAACAGCTGCGCGCGCGCCCCCGCGAGCCCGCGCAGTTCGTTGCCCGCGATCGGATGGCCGCCCACCGCACGCACGCGCCGAGCGGCACGCACGAGTGCCGCGGTGACGCCGGCGCCGCGCGCGCTGCCGGTGTCGAGCAGGATCGCCCCCGCCGGGAGGGCCGCGGCCACGCCCGCGATGACGCGCGGCAGCACGTCGACCGGCACGCAGATCACCGCGAGTTCGGCATCGCGGCAGGCCGCGGCCAGCGTACTGGCCGCCATATCGATCACGCCGCGCCCGACCGCGGTGCGGCGCACCGCGGCGCGCACATCGTAGCCCGTGCGCCGCCAGCCGCCGGCATCTTCGAGTGCGAGCCCGATGGAGCCACCGATCTGCCCGAGCCCGATGATCGCGATGCGGCGCAGCCGCGCAGGTCTCGCGCTCACGGGCGGTGCGTCGGCGAGGTCGGGCCGCAGCCGCGCGGCGTCATCGAGGTACACCGGCACCAGCTTCTCGCCGTGCTTCACGTCGCGCAGCGTGAGCAGCACGCGCACGATGCGCTGCGGCGCGCCCGGCACGGCCAGCTCGACCGCGCCGAGCAGCGGCACGTCGGTCCAGCCCAGTCGTCGCGCGGCATGCGCGGGGAAGTCCGCGGTGAGGTCCGGCGTGGCGGTGAACACGGCACTCACCACGCGCTCGGGCGTGACGGCATTGCGTGCGATGAGCGCTTGGAGCAGTCGCGCGCTGGCCTCACGGATGTCGGCGGCGCGATTCGCCTTCACCGAGATCGCGCCACGCACGGCCGCGATGGTGGTGTTGTTCATGAGCTTGGGCATGGCTTCCTCGAGGATGTGGCTCGCGGAGGCCAGGGCCAGGAACGAAGAAGCCCGCCTCCGTTCGCCGGAGACGGGCTTGGTTCGGAGCGCTGCTACGCGCGCGGAACGCCCATCCCCGGCCGGGGATAGCGATACGCATCGGCGCGATAGGAGCGGAGCTGGTGCATGGACTTCATTGTAGGACGCGAGGCGGGGGTGATGCCATGGCGAAGTTCGGTTCTCCCGCGGCTGCAACTTCAACAGCCCCGTTCCGCGACGGCCCGGGTACGAGCCGGGTCGTGAATAGGGCGAACGCTCGGTTCGGCCTTCCATGGCCTCACCTCCCTGACGCGCCCTTCACGGCCTCCGCCATCCTGGCTCCGGCCTGGGCGCGACTCGCCATATTCACAACCCATCTCGCACCCGGTCCTGGCCTGGCGGGTGCGGTCGGTCTGTCGTTCGCGCGGCGCTCCGCGCGCTGGCTCCGGCCTGGGCGCGACTCGCCATATTCACAACCCATCTCGTACCCGGTCCTGGCCTGGCGGGTGCGGTCGGTCTGTCGTTCGCGCGGCGCTCCGCGCGCGGGGCTCGTGCTGGCGCGACACTTCGCGAGTGGGAGTTCGTTGGCATCAGCATACGACGGCATCAGGCATACGACACTCGATGAGCGGAGGCTCGGCTGAGTCGGGAGAGTGCGGCGTGCACGCGCTGTGCGGCGGTTGCTTCGTGCATGTGTGCGGTGATCTCCACGCCGCGGCGGGCTTCGGGGATCGAGAAGCCCAGTGAGCGCAGCGCGGCGATGATGTCGGCGCGGATGGACTCGGCATCGGGTCGCGTGTTCGTGGCCGAGTGCGAAGGCTCCACCGGATCACTCGTCGATGACGGAGTTGCTGCGGGCTCGAGCGTGAGTACGGGGGCGGGCTCGGAAATGGCTTCGGGCTCGGGCGTGAGCTCGAGCGCCTCCGTCGGTGCGGGTGCGGGCGTGACCTCGGGCTCGGGCGTGGGCTGCGCGCCAGCCTTCGCTGCGCGCTGCGCCTTGCGCTGCTTCGTTCTCGCGGCCTCGGCGCGCGACTGTTCAGTGCGGGCCGCGATCAATGGCGCGCCCAGGCGGCGCTTGGCTTCCAACTGGTTATGGCGGCGGCACAGTGGGCGCAGGTTGCTGGTGACCGTCTGGCCGCCTTCGGCCAGTGGTACGACGTGGTCGAATTCCAAGTGCCATTCGGATCCGCAGCGCGTGCCGTCGGGGCCTACGTAGGCGCAACAGCCACCGTCGCGCTCGCACACTTCCTGCCGCACCGCCGCGGGCACGTAGCGACCGTTGGGCTTGCCGTTGCTCGGCCGGGTGCGCACGCCCTTGCCGAACTTGCGCTTGTCGAGCAGCGCCGCGGCCAGCTTCAGCGCGTACTCGATCACGAGCGCCGCGTTCCCGGACGGCACCGCGTGCGACGCGAGCGCGCGCACGCGCTGGAAGTGTTCGTATGCCGCCATCGAGAGCTGGCAACGGAGCTGAACGCAGTCGGCCGAGAGCGGCGTGAACTTCGCGTACCGCGAAGGCCGCGGTGTCGGGGCGTTCTGTTGCCCGCATGCATCGCGAACTGGCCCGGTCGCGTTCACGTCAACGGATGCAGCCGACGGGGCCGGTTGGGGCCGCGCGGCCCCTTCGACCTCGGAACTCCCAGCAATTCCGCAGGTCAGCTCCAGCGCGGGCGACTCGTCCGAACCGCCTTCACGCGGGAACCGACGCGCCAGCATGAACTCGAGTTGCTCATTCGAGAGCGACGCCGCCTCCGCCAGCAGCGACTCGGAGTTCTCGGACATGAGTCGAGCCGCCAGCATGAGCACGGCCGTGAGGCTCAGCCGCCCGTCCGCGATCATCTCGAAGATCGTCGGGAACGCGAGAGCGGTACGGCAGACGCGGATCCGCTTCTTCGCGCGATCCTCCGACATGTGCAGCCGGCGCACGCAGTAGTCCTGCAGGGACGCGAAACCGAGCCGCAGGAACTCCTCGCGCACTTCAAGTTCGGCCAGGTGCGCCAGCACATCGGCGTCCGTGGCCAGTTCCTGTGCTGCGAGCGCATCGAGCTGCCGCACGAGCAGGGGAGTGGGAAGCGAACGCAACGAGTAACGACCAACCGGGGACGGCGCGATGGCAACCGACATGACGAGCTCCGCTCCGGGGGCGGGTGCTCGGGGGCACGCAAGAACGCTAACACGCACGTTTTCGACGCCCATACGCGCGCACACAGCGCGAAACGAACGTCGCCGTGAGAAAGTTGCGGCCCAGCCACGCGAAGCGCGAAGTCCGCGCAACCGATGCGCGCACACGCAGCGCCACGACGACCGCCGCGCTCTCGAACAAGCCAAGCGCGCGAACGCGTCAAGAGTGAAGTGCAGGAATTCTCGCGCGCGAGTGTTCAGCCGCGATCCACTCGCGCACGAAGTGCCGCGCGAACGACAGGTCAGCCGCGCCCGCCAGTACAGGACCGGGTACGAGCTGGGTTGTGAATAGGGCGAGTCGCGCCCAGGCCGTAGCCAGGATGGCGGAGGCCGTATAGGGCGCGTCAGGGAGGTGAGGCCATGGATGGCCGAACCGAGCGTTCGCCCTATTCACGACCCGGCTCGTGCCCGGTCCGTCCGGAACGCAGGCCGTTGA
>JBEBGT010000444.1:0-3514 GCA_040081365.1 Candidatus Eiseniibacteriota bacterium
GGTGAACACCACGCGCGGCCGCAACGAGAAGCTGGGCACGCTCTACCATCTGTGCGGCAAGGACCGTTCGGACTGCAAGGGCGCGGCCGCGGGCGACATCGTGGCCGCGGTGAAGCTGCGCGAGACACACACGGGCGACACGATGGCGGACAAGACCCGGCAGGTGAAGCTGAGCCCGCCCGACTTCCCGTTGCCCGTGGTGGCCGAGTGCATCCGCGCCAAGAACAAGGGCGACGAGGAGAAGATGGCGGTGGGCATCATGCGCCTGCATGAGGAGGACCCCACGCTGTCGCGACACTACGAGCCGAGCACCAAGGAGTCGCTGGTGTACGGCATGGGCGACCTGCACCTGGAGGTGCTGGTCGAGCGCATGAAGAAGCGCTTCGGCGTGGAGGTGCTGCTGTCCAAGCCGCATGTGGCGTATCGCGAGACGATCAAGAGCCGCGCCGAGGGCGAGTACCGCCACAAGAAGCAGAGCGGTGGCCGCGGGCAGTTCGGCGAGGTGCACCTGCGCATCGCGCCGCTGCCGCACGGCAAGCACTTCGAGTTCCTGAACGAGGTGAAGGGCGGCTCGATCCCCGGCCAGTACATCCCGGCGGTCGAGAAGGGAGTGGTGGCGGGCATGGAACGCGGCCCGCTCGCCGGCTACCCGGTGGTCGACGTGCAGACCACGGTGCACTTCGGCAAGTACCACGACGTCGACAGCTCCGAGATGGCGTTCAAGATCGCCGCCGAGACGTGCTTCCACGAGTGCGTGCTGAAGGCCACACCCGTATTGCTGGAGCCGTACGCGGACCTCGACGTGCGTGTGCCCGAGGAGTTCCTGGGCGATGTGATGGGTGACATGTCGGGCCGCCGCGGCAAGATCCTGGGCACCGAGGCCGATGGCCGCTACCAGGTGATCAAGGCGCGCGTGCCGATGGCGGAGATCTACAAGTACGCGACCCAGCTGCGCGCCATGACTCAGGGCCGCGGCATGTTCGGATCGAAGCTGGCGAACTATGAAGAAGTCCCGCGTGAACTGGCCGACAAGGTCATCGCGGCGGCCAAGGCCGAGAAGGAGGCGGCGGCCGCGCACCACGGCTGATCGCGAACACAGCTCCCGGGCCACAGACCAGCCCGGGAAACGCATGCCAGCCCCGCGGGGAATCGCGTACCATGCGAGCTCCCGCGGGGCTTCGTGTTCCAGCCGAGCCTGCGGCGTTCCGGGGCCCCCGGCCCCCCGCACAGGAGGGAGCGCGCCATGTCGGACGCGATCAATCGCGAGGTCTACGACCGGCTGACGGTCGAGCAGAAGATGCAGCTTGCCGACGAGATCTGGGCGGATATCGCCCGGATGAGCGGGGAGGCCCCATTGCCCCCTGAGCTGGCGGAGATCGCCGAACAGCGACTGCGAGCATACGAGGCAGATCCGACCGCGGTCGTGAGCTGGGAGGACCTGAAGCGCAAGCTCCAGGGAGAGAAGTGATGTGGCGTGTCATCCTAGGCGATGCTGCGGCGCTCGAGGTCGAAGAGATCTATCGATGGTACGAGTCCTGCCGCCAAGGACTTGGCGATGAGTTCCTGCGTGACTTCGACCGGACCGAGTTGCGACTGGCCCTACACCCGAGTTCCGGCGCTTTCGTCGGCAGAAAGACTCGGTGCGTCCAGTTCGGCCGATTCCCGTACGTGTTGCTGTACGTCCTCGAAGCGGACCGAGTTGTCGTGACCGCAGTACTGCACAGCCACCGACATCCGCGGCGGCGATCCGAGCGAGTCCAAGAACCAAGCGCTTCGGCGTACGTCGCAGCCTGAACCCCGACGAGCGACCGCACCGGGAGTCACTCGACGGCGGGCGCGCATCACCGCGGATCGCGAAAGACTCCCAGGGCCTGCAGTGCGGCCCGGAAAGCACATGCACGCGCTGCGGGCCTCGCGTAGAATGCCGCCTCCTGCGGTGCTTGGCGGGGACCGCCTGGGGGGCGAGCGTTCGGCTCGCGCCTGCTGGCGGCAGCGGGGAGCCGGAGGCTCCCGAACGGTCCATGGAGAGGCGAATGCGCGTGCTGGGGCTGGATCCTGGGAGCCGGAAGACGGGCTGGGGCGTGGTCGAGCGCCAGGCCCGTGCGCTGCGCTTCATCGCAGCCGGGCACGTGGCCCCCGGCGCCAAGCTGCCGTTGGCCGAGCGCCTGCACGTCATCGCGCGCGAGATCGGCGAGGTCATGGAACGCTGGAGCCCCGACTGCGTGGTGATCGAAGAGGCCTTTCACCACTCCTACGTGCGCTCGACGCTGGTGCTGGGTCACGTTCGCGGCGCGCTCATGGTGGCGGCCGTCGAGCGCGGGCTCACGGTGGCCGAGTACGCGCCGCGCGCGATCAAGCTGGCGGTGACGGGGCAGGGCGGTGCCGCCAAGGAGCAGGTGAGTGCGATGGTGCGCGTTCAGCTCGGCATCACCACGGCGCTGCAGGCCGACGCCGCCGACGCGCTGGCCGGCGCGCTGTGCCACCTGCGCCGGGCGCGCTTCGATGCGCCGCGCCGCCGCACACCGGCGGGCGATCGCCTGGCCGCGATGCTGGCGACGGCGAGGAGTGGGCGATGAGCGCGCGTGTGGCACGCCGCGGCGGGATGTACTGGGCTGTGGCCGAGCGGTTGAACCCCTCCGTTGCCGTACACGAACTCGAATCCGAGCGCACGAACAGCTCCGGAACCTCCTCCACGCACTCAAGCCGGAGCCTTGGCGAAGGCGCTCTCTCATGATCGCGCACATCCGCGGCACCCTGCTCGAGCGTGGCGACGGCTTCTGTGTGGTCGAGGCGGCGGGCGTGGGCTACATGGTGCAGGTGAGCACGTCGACGCTCGCCGTGCTGCCGGCACTCGGCGACGAAGTGAAGCTCAATACGCGCCACATCGTGCGCGAGGACGCGCAGCTGCTGTTCGGGTTCGCCGAGCGCGACGAGCTGCGGTTGTTCGACCTTCTGATCGGCGTGAACGGCGTGGGCCCGCGCATCGCGCTGGCGGTGCTGTCGGGGCTGGCGCCGGCGAACTTCGCGCGCGCCGTGCGCGACGAGAACCTGGCGGCGATCACGGCCGTGAACGGCGTGGGCCGCAAAACGGCCGAGCGCCTGGTGGTGGAGCTGCGCGACAAGCTGGGCTTCTTGCCGATGGCGGCGGCCGCGCCGGCGGAGCCGTCGGGGCCCAAGTCGCCGCGCGGCAAGCAGCCGCGCGTGCTGGAGAAAAGCGAACGCTTCGACGACGCGGTCGCGGCACTGGTCACGCTCGGCTACGCGCCCGCGCAGGCGTCCGAGGCCGTGCGCCGTGTATCGGAAGACGCCGGCGATGCGACCGCCGAGGCCATTGTGAAGCGCGCGCTGGCCGTGCTGGCGCGCCCGACGATGGTGACGCGATAATGGTGACGCGCTGAACGTGCGTTCGCGGGCCGCGGCGTGCGACAATGCGCCTGCGCCCGGCTGGAACCCCGCCCGGGCTTCCCGACGACCCCGGAGAGATCGAGCCCGCCGATGACCCCTCCCAAGGACG
>JBEBGT010000445.1:0-3514 GCA_040081365.1 Candidatus Eiseniibacteriota bacterium
GGCGACCAGCTCGCCGACGATGTGCGCTATGGGCCCGGGGGACTGGCGGTCCCGGCGCCGGGCGCCGCGTGGGCGCGACGCGAGCAGGGCTGGGTGCTCGAGCCGACGCCGTCGCCGCAGGGGCTGCAGGGCTCGGGTTCCGCTTCGGTCGCGTGCGGGGCGGTATGCGAGCCACAGCGCTTCCGCATCGACGGCAGCGGCGAGCGACTCTCGCGCGAGTTGGTGCTCCAGCAGGGTGCGTTCCAGACCGACACGCGATACGACCTCCGGAAGCGCCTGTTCTCGGTCTCGAGCGGCGGGCTCACCGCGGGGCTCGATCTGCGCGACTCCTACCGCATCGAGACGCCGGACGGCCTGCCGTTCGCGGTGCCCATGCGCTTCCTGATCCAGGCGCGCGACCGCGACAGCTGCTTCCGCGGCGTCTGCCGCCGGAGCGTGCGACGACTGCTGCTGTTCGTCGACGGTGCACTCGTCGATTCGCTGCGGCGGCCGCTCACGGACACCAGTACGATCGCGTTGCGCGTCCTGTTCACGCCCGGTGTGTCGCGCGAGTTGCGGATCGTGGCCGAGGCGCAGGGCGTCACCTTCGGAGGCCTTGAAGCCGCGGTGAGCGGGGAATGGGTGATCCCCGAACTTCCCGAGGGCGTGCGTCTGCGATCGTGCAACGGTGTCGACAGCGACGACGAACGGGTGGTGCGCGAGGTGCGGAGCGCGACGGTCGCACGTCGTGCCGAACTCGAATGGGTGGTGCAGGCGGGGCCCGACTTCCGCGCGTGGGTCGAACGGCTCGACGAGTCCGAAGCCGGGGCGGGCTGGCGGCCGCTCGAAGAGCGCTCGCCGGATGCCAACGGCATCCTGCGGTTCATCGACGACCGCGTGCTGCGTGAGCACACCTATCGCTACCGGCTGTTCTGGAGCGACCGCTTCGGCGGCCGGCTCGGCGGGGAGACGCGGGTGGAGGTGTCGCGTTCGTTCGGGTTCGCGTTGCTCGGTGTGCAGCCCAACCCGTCAGTGGGTTCGGCGCGCGTGGCGTTCGAGCTGCCCGAAGCTGGCCTGGCGCAGCTCGAGGTGTTCGATCTCGCCGGGCGGCGCGTACGCGACACCCGGCTGCGCCTCGAGGCCGGGCCGCAGTCGCTGGCGCTCGATGCCGGGCGGCGGCTCCCGCCCGGAGTCTACCGCGTCCGTTTGCGCTCCGAGGGCCGCGAGGCGCGCAGCACGGCGGTCGTGATCCCTTGAGCTCGGCGTCCGGAGCCAGGGTCCCCGCACCCGTCGGGCGAACCGGAGCGCCCGACGGTCGCCCGATGGACCCCTGCCCCGGTCCCACGTAGGCTGCCGGTTCGCCGCACGCCGGCGGCCCCCGGGCCCTCGGCGACAGGGCCGCGCCACGGTCGTCCGGTGCGGTCCGCTTTCCATGGGAGGTCGCACCATGTTCAAGAAGGTCGCACTCACGCTGTTCCTGCTCATCACCGCCGCGGTCATCGCCATCCTCGCGATCGCGGGTACGCGTCCGGCCACCTACCACGTCGAGCGCAGTGCCCAACTGAGTGCCAGCCCCGAAGTGGTGTTCGGCCTGATCAACGACTTCAACCGCTTCCCGGAGTGGTCGCCGTGGCAGGACATCGACCCGAAGGTCGTGACGAAGGTCGAAGGGGGCGGAGTCGGTGTGGGCGCGACCTACTACTGGGTCGGCAACAACGACGTCGGCGAAGGGCGGATGACCATCACCGAGAGCACGCCGAGCAGCCATGTGGCCGAGAAGCTCGAGTTCCTGAAGCCGTTCGCGGCCACCTGTGAGGTGCACTTCCGTATCGTGCCCCAAGCCGACGGCAGCCACGTGACGTGGGCCATGGACGGGACGAACAACTACATGGCCAAGGTGATGTCGCTGTTCATGAACATGGACAGCATGATCGGCAAGGACTTCGAGAAGGGACTCGGGCGTCTCAAGTCCCTGGCGGAGGGCGCTCCGGCCCCCGCCGCGGCCGCGAGCGACAGCAGCACGGCCGATTCGAGCGCCGCGGCGAAGTAGCCGCAGGCCGCGCCTGCCGCGATGCAGGCCGGGCGCACGGGGTCCGCGTTCCGCGCGGACCCCGTCGCCGTTCCGGGGAGCCGCCCGGCGCGTTGAATCGGCCCGCCCGGGCGACTATCCTATGGAGTCGCCGTGCGACCGCATGGCTCTCCAGCACCCCACCTTCATCCCGGACTTCACTCATGGGACGCATCTTCGAGACCCGTAAAGCCACGATGTTCGCGCGCTGGGACAAGATGTCCAAGGCGTTCGCGCGCATCGGCAAGGAGATCACGATCGCGGTGAAGAAGGGGGGGCCGAACCCGGACTCCAACCCCGCCCTGCGCCGTGTCATCCAGAACTCCCGCGCCGTCAACATGCCGAAGGACAAGGTCGAGACCGCCATCAAGAAGGCGTCGGGCGTCGACCAGGCCGGCTACGACGAGATCATGTACGAGGGCTACGGGCCGCATGGCGCTGCGATCCTCGTGGAATGCGCCACGGACAACATCGTGCGCACGGTCGCCAACATCCGCCACCACTTCACCAAGGGCGGCGGCAACATGGGCACCACGAACAGCGTGTCGTTCCAGTTCAAGCACATGGGCGTGTTCCGCCTGAACCCGGCCGGCCTCGACGCCGAGGCCCTGGAACTCGACCTCATCGACTTCGGCCTCGAGGAACTGGGCGAGACCACCGGCGAGAAGGGCGACGCCCAGCTCATGCTGCGCTGCGCGATCGGCGACTTCGGGCACCTTGCCAAGGCGCTGGAAGACCGCAAGATCACGCCGATCTCATCCGAACTCGAGTACATCCCGCAGACGCCGTTGTCGCTGCCCGAGGACCAGGCCAACATGGTGCTGAAACTGGTCGATCTGCTCGAGCAGGACGAAGACGTGCAGAAGGTCTACCACAACCTGGCTTGAGCCCTGCGCGGGTCGGGCGCTTCCGAGCGGCCCGTCCCGCGGTCTGCATCCCGGTGTCCCGCCCACGGAGCGCGCATGGACCTGACACTGCTGCCGCTCGCCATGGGACCCGCCGCGCTGTTGGTCCATGTCGCGTGGATGATGGACTCCCCGCGGCGCGAACCTTGGCGCAACGTGCTGCGCTACGTCATCGCGGGTGCCGTGTCGGCGGCCCTGGCGTGGTTCGCCGAGGGGCTGCTGTCGCCGCTGCTGGCGGGCGCCGAGTCACGCGCGATCGAGTGGCCGTTGCGGTTCTTCGTGGTGTTCGTGGGCATCGCCCTGGTGGAAGAGGGCTGCAAGTACTTCTGCCTCACCGCGGCGGCACGCGGCGACCAGCACCTCGACGAGCCGTTCGACTGGGTGGTGTACGCGGTGGCGGTCGCGCTCGGGTTCGCCGCCGTGGAGAACCTGCGCGTGCTGTGGCTGGGCGCCAGTGTGGGCTGGGTGCGCGCCTGGACCGCCGTGCCCGCGCACGCGCTCGATGGCACGCTCATGGGGCTGCGGCTGGCCGCGGCCATGCGTCTGGGGCCCGGGTGTGGCG
>JBEBGT010000446.1:0-3507 GCA_040081365.1 Candidatus Eiseniibacteriota bacterium
GCGCCGCCGTCTGCAGCGGGTGTCCCGCACTCACCAGCGCCCAGCCGGCGGCTGTCGCGGCCAGCGGGGCGAGGGCCAGGCCGAGCGTCCAGCGCGTGCCCGCGCACGCGCCCGGCAGGAACAGCCGCACGAGCGCGAGCCCGGGGAACACGCCCAGCCACACGAAGGCCGCGACATCGCCCGCGGCACCGGGCAGGAACAGGCCCGCCACGCCGAGCGCGAACGTCGCCGCGACCGCCCCCACTGCGCGCGCCAGCTTCAAGATGCGCGGGTCTCCACGGTTTCGCCGGACAGCACCGCGGTCAGCCGCGGGAAGGCTCGCTGCACGCCGAGTGCAGCGAGCACGATCAGCGCGGGCTCGATCGGGATGCGATAGCGCGCCTGGGTGAAGAAGAACGAGTAGAACACGGCCGTCACGAGCACGACCAGGGCGAGCAGGATGCGGCCATGGCGCGGACCGGCGCCGAAGCCGAGCCCGAGGATCGCCAATGTGAGCAATGCCAGGAAGTAGAGCCCGCCCACGTAGAGCACGGCGGGCTGGGTGAAGCGGTTCTCGGACTGGATGCGGTCCGGGACCGGCCGGAAGAAGTGCAGGAACTCCCACGCGAGGTCGTGCAGGTAGGCGATGGGCTGATGCAGGAACAGCGCGCCTTCCTGATGGAGGAAGCCCTGTGGGGAGCGCGCGACGAACGGCGTCTCGGGCGGGAAGTGCACCCAGCGTTCCTGGGCCAGGACGGGGTCCGTGCGCGCGGAGTGCAGGACCGATTGCGCCTTGCGCATGAAGACACGGTCCGTGCCGCTGTGCTGGAGGGTCGTGAGGTAGGGGAGCACGGTCATGGCCGCGACGATCGCGGCGACCGCCAGCCCGCGCGCGGTCGCGGCGCCGTGCTCGCGCATGCGGAAGAGCAGCCACACTCCGATCGCGCCCGCGGGGGCCAGGAAGACCTGATCCGTGAGCCAGCCCAGGCCCAGCACGGCTCCGAACAGCGCTCCGCGCCGGCCACTCGGGCGTTCCCCGAGGTCCCATGCGACCAGCGTGAAGACGGCGAGCAGCGTCATGTACAGCGTGGTGGGGTAGAGCAGACCGGACACGAACACGATCGTGGGCGCGAGGGCGATGCCGGCCGCTCCCAACGTGGCCGCGGGCCGGCCACCGAGCCGGCCCGCCAGCTTCGAGACCGTGATCATGAGGCCGATGGCGAGCCCGAGCTTGAGGAGCCGGGCCGCCAGGAAGTTGCCCTCGCCGCCGAGCCAGAACGACAGCGCCAGGAACAGGGGGTAGAGCGGTGCGCGTGGGCTCGTGCTCTCGAGGCCCATACCGTGCAGGATCCGCAGCGCGGCCGATTCATATTCCACGGTGTCGCCGAAGTAGTAGCGGTTGCCCAGTGTGGCGATGTGCGCGATGCGCAAAAGCGTGCCGAACACGATCCAGCTCCAGGGTGATCCCAGGAACCCGAGGCGCAGTCTCACAGCCGGCCCTCGCCCGCGGCGGGCGTGCGCGCCCAGGGTGTGGCCGCAAGCAGCAGCCCGAGCACGCCCGGCAGCAGCGTCCCGATGGCGAAATACGCCAGGGAGTACGCCGGCCCCGCGGCCGCGCTCTCACCGAGCTGGCGGAACAACGTGGCACTCACCTGTTCGCGCAGCCCGAAGCCGCTGAAGGCGATCGGGAGGTTGCCGAGCAGCGGGATGATCGGGAACCCGAGTGCGAGCATGCCCGGTGCGCGCGGTGCCAGATCCCGCACGAGCAGGAACGCGGCGGCGAAGTTGAGCGCATAGTAGAACGCGCCACCGGCGAGACCGACCCGGAACGCCCCGCTCGTGAGCGTGCCGAGACTGGCGCCCTGCCAGCGCGCCAGCGGGCCGCGTACGAAGGGCAGCAGCCGGCCGACGGCGGATTGCAGCGCGGCACTCTCGAGCAGCGCGATGCCGGCCAGGGTGGCGGCGACGACCGCCAGGTAGAGCCACAGCACCGGCCCGCGCCACGCGGGCACGAACACGAACGCCGGGATCGCGAGCAGCTCCAGCAGCACGACGTCGGTGACGCGATCCCAGACGACACTTGCGAGCGCCTGTGAGCGTGGCAGGCCCACGTGCAGGATGCGCGCGAACTCCCCGACCTTGCCGGGTGTCACGAGGCCGTAGCCGACGCCGAGCAGCGTGAGCACCCAGGCGCGTCCCAGGCTCAGCGACTGGCCGGAGCGGGCCAGCAGTCCGGACCAGCGCTGGGCCCGGCCCAGGTAGCTCACGAGCGTGAGGGACAGGGCCAGCAGGAAACTCGTCGGCTGCAGGCGCAGCAACGCGGCCGCCACGTCGTCGACGCGGACCTGGCGCGACAGCCACAGCAGCAGCAGCGCTGAGACGACGACCTGCAGGGCCAGCGCGCGGGTGCTCTTCACCCGCGGTCTCGCGCGCGCTGTTCGTGGTCGATACGCGCCAGCCGGGTGTTGACCACGATCTCCTCGAGCAGCCGCCGATTCATGGCGGTCAGGTCGGAGAGCACGCCGAGCCCGAGGAAGCCCACGCCGATGACGGCGGCCGCACCGGCCACCACCAGCGATTGCACGTGCCCGGACTGCTCCGGCTGCAGCGCGAAGATGATCAGGAAGCGCACGAACAGCACGAGTGCCGCGCCGAGCGACAGCCCCGACAACGTGAGGAAGAACTTGAGCGGCTGGTAGAGCAGGTACACGCGCAACATGGTGCCGAGCGACCGCGTGATGTAGGCCCACATGCCCTTGAACAGGCGCGACTCGCGCAGCTTGCCGTTCACCCGGATCGGCACGTGCGCGAGCGTGATGTTCTTCTGGCTGGCCTGGATGAGCGTCTCGAGCGTGTACGTGAAGCCGGTGAGCACGGTGAGCCGGAGCGCGGCCTCGCGGCTGTAAGCCCGGAAGCCCGACGTCGCGTCGGGCACGTCGGTGTTCGAGAGCGCACGGACGACGCCACTACCGAGGCGCTGCAGGATCTTCTTGAGCGGCGAGAAGTGCTCGATCGAGTCGATGGGCCGCGTGCCGACCACCATGTCGGCGCGCCGCGCCAGGATGGGCTCGACCAGCTTGCCGATATCCGCGCCCACGTACTGGTTGTCGGCGTCGGTGTTCACGATGATGTCGGCGCCCATCGCGAGCGCCTCGCCGAGTCCGGTGTCGAACGCACGCGCCAGCCCGCGCCGGGCGGGGAAGCGCACCACCCGGTGCACACCGTGGGCTCGCGCCACGTCACCGGTGCGGTCCGTGCTGCCGTCGTCGATCACGAGGATCTCGATGGTGTCGATGCCGGGGAGCTGCTTCGGCAGGTCGGCGATCGTGACCGGGAGTGTGACCTCTTCGTTCAGGCACGGGATCTGGATGACAAGTTTCATGCGGCCCCCGCGGCGACACGTGGTGGCACGGACCAGGCTTCGGGGCGTGAGCCGTCCCGGTCGATCCAGCACTGGTGCCACAGTTCCAACGTGAGGAGCGTCCACAGTTCGCGCGCACGGTCGCGGCGGCCCGAGAGATGGTCCTC
>JBEBGT010000047.1:0-13098 GCA_040081365.1 Candidatus Eiseniibacteriota bacterium
TGTGGTCGCGCGCGCTCGACGGGTCGCCAAGCAGAAGTGAGCCCGCTGGTGCGGGGCACGCTCAAGGTCTCGCGGTCCTCAGCACGGCCTCGACCGCGGTCGCCCCCAGCGCCGCGAAATCACCATCCCAAGCATCGTGCTCCGAGTCGGCATACATGACAGACAGGCTCGCGGCGAACCCACCACTGGTGACCCAGACCATGCGTTGCGCGCTCGCGTCCACGGAGACGCTGACCGATGTCGAGAACTCGCGGCCCCAGACCTGTGTGGTCCGAGCCGGCCCGATGAGATCAGAGCCGAACGCCGGCTGGTCCCCGGCCTGACAGTCGGTGTCGGGCGTCACCGCACCCGGGGGGCAACTGGGCGCATCACACCACGCTCCCCACGTGGCGACCCGTGGAGTCGTCACCGGCAGGCAGTCGTTGGGCAGGAACTCCACTGTCATGGGGTCGATGACGACCACACCAGCGAGGACCGGGGCGGCGTTGGCGAGGAGCATCAGTGCACAGATCCCGAAACGCATGACGGACATGATGAGCTCACGGGTTGGGGACGAGTCGAGCCTATGCACCGCAGCGTACCGGCCGCGGCCTCGCCCACCACACGGCACGTTGGACTACCCCAAGTACCCGAGTTCACCTTTGTGATGCCCGACTTCACACCAGCCGCTCGGCGGATCGCGCTGCGGGAGTCACGCCGTCGATCGACGTGACAACACACTCGGATGCGCAAGCTCCCGATCGTGCCAGCACGACGCCCACGGGTCCCGCCGTGGGCGTCGCAATACCGACTTCTGTCCGCGCGCTGCGCGCCCTCACCGCACGAGTCGGATGCTCCGGACTTCCTGGTGCCCGGCCGTCTGCAGCCGCAGCATGTACACGCCGGCGTTCAACCGGTGGCCGTCGCCGTCGCGGCCGTCCCACGACAGCGTGTGCTCGCCGGCCGCCAGCACGCCCGACGCCAGCGTGCGCACGCGGCGGCCCGCCAGGTCGAACACGCCCACCTCGCCCGGCCCCGTCTTGCCAAGCGAGAACACCACCGTGGTCGCGCTCACGAACGGGTTCGGGAAGGCCAGCCGGAGCGCCGTGCGCGCGCTGGGCGCAGACGCGTTGGCGATGGTCACGTCGTGATTCTGGAGGTCGCGACCGAACACACTCGCGATGCGGATCGCGGGATCTCCCGCCGCGCGCACGCGGAACGTGACTCGCGCCAGCGAACCGCTGCCCGCGATACCGGGGCCCGTGCCCAGCAGCGCGGCGTCGATGCCACCGGGCGCGCCCGACAGCACCATGCCCTGCCGGCCCTGCACGTCCATGAGCTCACCACTGGCGACTCCGATCGGCTCCACCACCGCGGCATCCCAGGCGAGCTGCGCCGAGAGCCCCTGCAGGTCACCCGCGCCGGCCAGCCGCACGTCGACATCGAACGTGGCACCGGGCTCGGGCAACTCGGGCTGCACCAGGCTCAATGCGTTCGCGGGCGCCACCGCGGGGCGCGACCGGTCGCCCGGCGACGACACCAGCGAGTAGTTGATCGCGAACAGGATGAAGTCCGCGAAGCTCACGCGATTGTCGGTGAGCGGCCGGCCTTGCACCGTACCGGTGCTCGTCGGCCCCACGTCGAGGCAGGCGAACGTCGCGCCATTCGGCACTGTGGCACCGTAGTGTGCGCCGAGCAGCGAGATGTCCGACACGCCCACAGCGTTATCACCCGCGCACGTGGCCACGCCGTTCGAGACGTCACCCAGGTGATAGTCGAGCGTGCCCGTGGTCATGTCGCTCGCGGGCGACACGTTGCCGAACGCGTCACGTGCGAACGCCACGTAGTAGAAGAAGTCGCGGCTCGAGGGTTCATCCGTGCACGCGGCCCCCACCGCGCCGTTCGTGCCTCCGCACTGCAATGCCACCGGGCTCCACCGCCCCGCGGGCGGGTAGCTGGGGAGCGGCGGTAGCGAGCCGGCGTTCGGGGCGTCGTCGTACTCAGGATAGTTGCCGAAGCCCGCGCGGTAGAGCTCCACCGCCACGTTCGAGCGCGGCGACCAGATGAGCGAGACCTGGGTCGTGCCGTCGACGTCATTGCCGGACATCACCTGCGTGGCCGCAAGGCCCGTCACGGCGGGCGGCGCGGCGCTCGACAGCACCACGGTCACGGGCCCACCGGGCGAAGCGGTGAGGTGTGCGCCGTTGCAGTCGGCCGCCTCGGAGCTCACGACGCTCACCGTGCCGAACCCATCAGGCGCGCCGGGAGCGCGCGCGATCGGCACATCGAACAGCGTGCCGCTGTCGGTGGGACCGCAGCCCGCGCCCAGCAGCGCACAGTCCACCGTGTACGAGCCTCCGCCGTTGTCGACCACGAACATCTGCGACTGCCCGGAGCGCGAGAAGTAGTCCTGCTCGCTGATCGCGCCGGCCAGCACCAGATTGGGCGACAACTGCAGCGTCACCGTGGTGCCGCGCGCCGCGGTCACGTCGTCGCGGTCGAACTCCACCGGCACATGCACGACCGGCCGTGTGCTGCTGAGCGCCACCGACGCCGGGATCACCGCATGCACCGAGCCGGACGAGGAGCTCGAGGGCAGCGCCAGGATGGCGAGCTTGGTGTCCGTGGGCCAGCTCCCGCTACTGCGCGTGAGCGAGAAATCAGCACCCGTGATCGTGATCAGTGTCCCCGCGCCGCAGGTCCCGCTCGAGCAGCTGCCCTCGACGATGATCGCATCACCGGTCGCGCACGTCCCGCCCGCGCAGAACACGCGATCGAACAGGAACTCCATGCCAAGCGAGACGCTGCTCGAAGCCGCCGCGCCCGTGGGGCCGGGCTCACCGCCCGACGCCGGCGGTGGCGTGCCGGAGTCCTCACGGAGGCCATCCTCGACCGTCGCCGTGAGGTTGTTCCGGACATTGCTGCGGCTCTTGCCGGCCGCACCCACGCGACTCACCATCGCCCCCGACGGCGAACCCGGCGGGGCCGCCACCGACACACTCCCGTCAAGCGCTAGCGGCAAGCGCGCCACCTCGGCACCATGATGCAGCACCACCAGCTCCTCGTGATCCAGGCCGAGCGACGAGAACTGCGTGTGCAGGAGCAGATCCCCGCCCAGCGGTTGCAGGCTGAGCGAAGCGCTCCCGCCCGAGGTGGCGTGATAGGTCGAGGTGAGCGCGACACCGTCGTCGCTCGCACGCGAGGCATCCAGCACGAACGGCGAGCGCGGATCGAGCGCGAGGGACGGCTTTGAGGAGAGCCGCTTGCCGCTGGGCACGCTGACCGCGAACACACGGTCCGGCCCCGTGCTCGAGCTACAGCTGCCGTCGTCACACGCTTCCCCGAGCACATTCGAGAGTAGCGACGAGGTCACGTGCAGCGAGGTGGACAACACCAGACTCGAGGGTGCCGCGAACAGGTCGAGGCCATCGCAATCCTCGTCCATATCGCGGAAGTCGACCGACTGACCGGCCAGCACCACGCTCTGGCTGTCGAAGTCGAGGTCGTGCAGGCTCGAGCTGGGCGGCACGGTGGCGCGCATGGCGCACACGTCCAGCGCGCCGTCATCGTCGAGGTCACCCACGAACACCACACGGTCGCAGGCCACGCTCTGCCCGCCGAACAACAGCACTGTGTTCGACGAGCTCACGCTCGCCATGGAGAAGCGGCGCGCGTTGTCGAGCTCGAACGACACTTCCGGCACGAGCGAGCTCGCGGGGCACAGCAGATCGACCGTGGTCGACACCGGGCACGCCGAGTCGAACACCAGCTGGTCGCCGGCGTAGACCAGGCAACGCATCTGCGTGGCGCTGCTGCTGAAGTGCGACAGATCGCAGCTCACGGAAAGCCGGTCGGACTGGTGCTGCACGCTCAGGGTACCGATCACCGGCGTGCCAGGCGGCAGCCCGTTCAGGCTGCAGCGCCACTCATAAGAGAGCGTCGTACCCTGGTCGAGCGTGCTCCACAGTGACGACGACGACATGATGTGTCCGTCCAGATGCTGCAGGTCGATGTCCACGCCGTCCAGCCCCGAGTTCCGCAGGCTCCGAAGCTGCAGCGCGCTCGAACTGCTCGACGGCGAGATGCTGGCGCCGCCCACGGCCGTGCACACGAGCCCCGACGCGCGCGTCGACGGCGGCGGTGCCACCACCGAGAGTGCGCTCAGCACGAGGGAGCCATCGGCCGAGGAGAACGTGCAGGTCTGCGTACTGCTCGAGCCCTGCCCCAGCACGATGTGTCCGGTCGGCGTGCCGTCCGCCACGCAGGCGATCGGCGTGCCCTGCTCCTGCAAAGAGACCTGCACATCCAGTTCGAGCGACGAGCCCAGGGCCTGGCCGGTCGCGCGGTCCACGAACGTGACGCTCTGGTGCAGATCGAACGAACTGGAGAGCACGATGGCCGAGGAGCCCGGATCGAGCACGCCGCCCGGCGCGAGCAGCAACTGGCCCGACACGGGACTGCCCGGAACCGGACTCTGGCCGCTCAGCGCCACCACCACGTCGAACAGGTGCAGCGACCCGCCCACACTCACCGAGATGGGCGACGTCGAGTACAGGAGCGTCGGCGGCAGGCTGACATCGAACGGGCCCGAGAGGCTGGTGCTGGCGTAGTCGATGCGGCTGTCGGGGTTGGTCGCACAGACATCGGCGCAGCCGCCGCAGTCGTGGCTGCAGCGCCCCTCGAGCGACACCGTGCCCGAGAACGCGGACGAGCCCGCACCGAAGAAGCCGCCGGGTACCACTAGGGCCGTCGAGCTGCCGGGGTTGCGCTTGACGACGATCCCGACCCCCGGGATCGGGTTCGAGGCTCCGGCAGGAGCCGGCAGCGCCAGGAGCAGAGCGAGGAGCGGGAGAAGGCGGCGGATCCGCATGGCGGGGACTCCTGTGCGGGGGTGGCGATCGAGAGCGTCCGCCCGGGCTCGGCAGCAGGGGGCGGACTACCTTGGGACCATCGCGCGAGGGGCACAGTCCTAACACTGCCGTGACGCGAAATCTCACTCGTGGGCGCGCTGGCCTCGCCGACTCGAGCCTGCGCCAGCGGGCGGCGGTACCAGTCGGGGGAGTTCGCTAGAGTCGAGTCGCGAGGAACCCGTGCAGGCCAGTCGGCAGGGCCTGCTCGCCATAGGCGGTCTGCGTCTGAACATGGAATCCCGCGGCCCGCAGTGCCCCCACCACTTCGACCGGCTCGACCAACCGCAGCCGGTGCGTCTCGGCGTCGCGGCGGAAGAGCTCGCCGGACTTACGGAACGTGGTGATGTGGCGCGTCAGGATCTGGCGGGGCGCATCGAGTTCCGTCCGCATGAGCACTGCCCAGTCGGGGCCCTCGCTGAAGGTGCGCGTGGGCGTGTCCGTGCCGGCGCGCGCGGGTCCGGCCATGTCGAAGAGCAACCGTCCGCCAGGTTCGAGCGCGGCGTGGATACGTGCGAACAGCTCAGCCAGCGTCTCGCGACTGTTCGTCTCGTCGAACAGGTAGTTGAAAACCTCACCGATCGCGCTCACGGCCACACACGACGGCAGTTCCGCGCTCATCACCGAACCCACTCGGAACTCGGCCTCGGGCACGCGCTGCCGTGCGATCGCCACCAACGACTCGGACAGGTCGATGCCGAGCATCGCGTAGCCGGAGTCCTGGACCCGCCGCGCCAGCACTCCACTTCCACAACCGAGATCGACCACCCGGCCCGCGCGCAGGCCCGCGCGCGCCAACTCGTCCACCAGCACGCCCGCGGCGTTCACCGCAAGATGACCGAATCCGGTGTCGTGGATATGAGCGAGGTCCGCTCGGTAGAACTCTGGCATGCGGGACGCGATCCGTGTCCGGGGTCCGAGCTTCATACAGGGAATCGCGCACGCTAACGCGGGACCTTGAATGTCCGCCACCCACCTGAACCGCACCACGCCTCACCACGTCCGCACGGCTGTCCGCACGTCGTCGCGGCGGTCGGCCCGCGGACACACCACCGACACACTCCTGCGCCAAGAGGCAGCAGATCCAGGTTGCGCCCGTGCCGACTCAGCGAGTGAGCACCAGCCTCGTCGACGCTCGCTCGGCGCCCTGCGCCAACCGCACCATGTACACGCCTGGCGACCAACCGGCGACGGGGATCCTCACCTGCACCGGCGCGCGGCCACCGACAAGGTCCTGTTTCGCCCGGCAGCGACCCGAGACGTCGAACACCTCGAGCAGCGCCGGTGCAGGTCCCGCCAGTTGGCACTCGAGCGCGACCGCGGCGTGACCCGGGTTGCCCGTCGCGCGCACCCATACCAGCCCCAGCCGCTCGATGCGCGGCACTCCGAGCACGCTGCCGCCCAGCGCACCACTCGCCGACACGCGCTGCGCGTACACATGCAGGTCATCGGCCAGACGGAAGTCCGACCAACCCACCACCGCGCCGCCCGTGCCATCGGCGATCAGCTCGGGACCCATCTGAGCCAGCGGCGCGGTGCTCACGGGCACACCGTCGGTGGGCCACAACGTCACGCCGGCGAAATCCACCCGCTGCAGGTACACGTCGGAATCACCGTTGCGTTCATCCATCCAGGTCACGAGCACGCCACCCGAGCCATCCGACACGGCGCGGAAGAGCGACATGCCGTTCGAGGCCGCGCCCACCGACACCCCCACGAGCGGCCACGATGTCGCACCGGTACCGTTCACACGCTGCGCGCGGATCTCCGTGCTCGAAAGGTCCGACCAGACCGCGATCGCACCGCCGCCTGCATCACTCACCAGGGCGTTCCAGCCGTGGTCGCCCGGGCTGTCCGAGAGCGCGACGCCTCCCGCGGTCCACTGCGGCACACCGTCGGCGCTGACGCGCTGCGCGTACGAAACGCCGGTGTTCCCGTCCCCGTCGCGCAGGTCCGTCCACATCACGATGGCCCCGCCTTCCCCATCGCGCACCAGGCAGGGATCGTACTGCGTGCTCACCGTCGCGAGCAGCACGCCATCTTTGCCCCAACGGCGCTGGCCGGCGGCGTCCAGGCGCTGGACGTACGGGTGCAGCAGTGACCCATTCACACTGCCGTGCCATGCCACGATCACTCCCGCGGAATCATCACCGGCCACCGCCGGGGCCTGCCCCGCAATGAGGCCGGTCGTCAATGCCACGCCGTTCAGAGCCCATTGGGTATCACCTGCGCTGTTCAATCGCTGCGCATGGAAGTCGCTGAATGGCGCCACGCGCTCGTCGGTCCACACCAGCACCACGCCGCCGCTGCCATCGGGTGTGAGCTTGGGGGCGTATTGGTTGCCGCTCGCCGTGCACACCGGCACACCATTGGTGGCCCACAGTGGGGCGCCACCACCGTTCAGGTGCTGGGCGAAAATGTCGCTCTCGGAACCGTTCCGGTACTCGGCCCACGCCACCACGACGCCGCCGGCGCCATCCGACACGGCGTCGCACCACACCTTGCTGCCGCCGCCGGTCGCGACGGGCACACCGTTCGCGGCCCAACGTGGGATGCCGGCCTCGTTCACGCGTTGGGCGTAGATGCTGTTGCCGCCGCGCGAGTCCTCCCACACGGCGATCGCACCTGAGGCACCGTCGCCCACGATGACGCTCAGCGTCTGCCGCCCGGCCGCCGTGCACACCGGCAGGTTCAGCAGAGGCGATGCCGGCCAGGCCGCCAACGCACTCGCGGCACACGTGCTGACCAGCATGCCCGACATCACCAGAACACGAATGCGCGCCATGGCCTTCGCCCTCCACCCCGTCCGCTCGGGATCCAGGTCCGGACCCACTCGAGAGTGCTGCCCTTATCGGTTTTCGGCCTACCCGAGGCCCCACTTGATGGAGCGCTGAGGCCCCCGCCGGCCGGCGGTGGGGCCCCAAGCCTGTGCGCCCGTCGAGGCACGCCTTCCCCACGCCCGCCCGAGTGACTAGGCTGCGAGCGCACACTGCCCTGAGCCCCACTCGCGCTCGACCTCCGGAGGCCGCATGAGTTCGCTGCCGCAGGCTGCCCCACCGCAACGCGCCGGGATGTTCGCCCAGCTCGCGCAGCTGTCGCGCGCGTTCTGGATGCTGAACATCATGGAGATGCTCGAGCGCCTGGCGTACTACGGCGTGCGCGTGGTCATCCCCATCTACATCGCGCAGGCCGACGAGATCCACGGACTGCACTTCACGCAGGCACAGAAGGGTCTGATCTTCACGCTGTGGGCGCTGGTCCAGACCGGCGTGCCCATCTTCTCGGGCGGCTTCGCCGACCGCTACGGCTACAAGAAGACCATTGCCGCCTCGATCGCCATCAAGATCGTGGGCTACCTGCTCATGGCCACGCAGCGGGAGTTCTGGCCGTTCACCACCGGCTGTCTGGTGCTCGCGTTCGGCACCGCCATCTTCAAGCCCGGCGTGTGGGGCTCGCTCCAGCGCACCATGGACAAGCACAACTCGTCGGTCGGCTGGGGCATGTTCTACATGCTCGTCAACGTCGGCGGGTTCCTGGGGCCACCGCTCGCCCACTACCTGTACGGCTTCTCGTGGGCCACGGTGTTCTACGGCTGTGCAGTGATCGTGTCGCTCAACTTCGTGATGCTGTTCACCTACCCCAGCGTGGATTCGGGCGAGGCCCGCTCGGGCGGTGTGTGGCAGACCACCGTGCTCACGTTCACGAACCTGTTCAACCTGAGGTTGCTCACGTTCATCCTCATCATGTCGGGCTTCTGGTTGAGCTTCATGCAGCTGTTCGACCTGCTGCCCAACTTCATCGTGGACTGGGTGGACTCCTCGGCCATCGTGCGCACGCTGCACCTGCCCGCCATGTTCACCACGCAGACGCCGCGCGGCCCCATGGTGGCGCAGGAGTGGATGATCAACCTGGACTCGTTCCTCATCGTCCTGCTCGTGGTGTGGATCTCGCACCTGGTGTCGCGCATGCGGCGCGTGCACTCGATCTTCATCGGCATCGTCATCGCGTCGCTGGGGCTGCTCGCCGCGGGCTTCACCATGTCGGGCGTGTCGTGCCTGCTGGGCATCGCGCTGTTCGCCGTGGGTGAGATGCTGGCGAGCCCCAAGATGAACGACTACCTGGGAATCATCGCGCCCGAGGGCAAGAAGGGCCTGTACATGGGCTACGCCAACATGCCCACGGCGATCGGTTGGGCGTATGGCTCGTTCCTGGCCGGCGACCTGTACGGCAAGATGGGCGAGAAGGCCGGCCTGGCGCTGCGCTACCTGGGCGAACACGGCGGCGTGCCCGCGGGCGTGGACCGCACCACCGCCATGGAGGCCCTGCAGCGCGTGACGCACACCGACGCCAGCGCGGCCACGGTGCTCCTGTGGAACGCGTACCACCCCTACCAGCTCTGGTACCCGTTCTTCGCCGTGGGCATCGCCTCGGCCATCGGCATCTTCTTCTACGCCCGCTGGGTGCAGAAGTACGAGGCGGCCGACATCTGAGTGGCAGGCCCCGGAGTCGCCAGCGCCCTGTGCGCCGGCGACTCCCGCACGCTCAGTTCTCCGCCGGAGCGAACCCCCGCGCGCGCAGGTGCTCGGCCACGGCCTCGCTCGCCAGTGCCTCGGGCGGCTCGTTCCACTTGTTGTAGGTGAGCGCGCGATCCACGCCGGCGGCCAGCAGCAGGTCGACCACCTCGGTGTAGTCGTCGTCGGCGCTCCGGCAGTAGTGCGAGCCGTGCGCGGCCCATGCCAACGGCGAGCTGCCATAGGTGCAGTCGCGCACGTTCACCGGCGCACCGCGCTCCAGCAGCTCGCGCACCGCGCCCGCCTGACCGTGCCACGCCGCCCAGTGGAGCGGCGTGCCACCGTTCTCGCTCTCGGCCGTGAGGGCGAACCCGAACGCCGCCAACGTGCGCACGGACTCTACGCGCCCGGCGGCCGCCGCGTGGCCGAGCATGTGGCGTTCCGCGGGCTCCAAGGTGTCCAAGAGCCCCGGGTTCGCGTCGAGCACGGCTCTCGCCGCGGCTTCATCACCCTGCGCGCACGCGCCGAAGAACGCGTCCACGGGCCGCAACGGGGCTGCCGCGCCGCGCTCGGCGAGCAACTTCGCCACCGCCGTCTGGCCGTTGCGCGCCGCCAGTTCGTATGCGGTGCGGCCGTCGGCGCGCGGCTGCGTGCCGTCGGCGCCATGCTCGAGCAGTATGCGCACCACGGTCATGCGGCCGGAAGCCGCCACGCGATGCAGCGGCGTCTCGCGCGTCTTGTAGCTCGGCACGTTCGGATCGGCGCCATGCTCCAGCAGCCAGCGCATGCCGGCGTTGGCCTTCTCGGCCAGCGGCTGCTCGTCGCGATAGCCGGACAGGTAGTAGAGCACGGTGTTGTCCCACCTCGGATGCGTCGCCGAGATGTCCAGTCCGTGCGCCAGCAGCAGCTCGAGCACGTCACGATGGTCGCGCTCGGCGGCGTGGTACGCGGCCTCGCCGTCATTGGGATCGGCGCCCGCTGCGAGCAGCACGCGCACCAGCCCGGCGTTGCCGCGCTCGCTGGCCCGATAGAGCACGCTCAGGGTGGTGTCGTGGCTACCGGGCTGCAACGTCGACGTGTTGGCATCCGCCCCCAGCGCCAGCAGCCGCTCGCCGATCGCCACGCTCGCGGCTCCGCGCGCGGCATCGAGCGCGAACAGTGGCGACTGCGCCAGGCAGTCGAGCGGCGTCCAGCCGCCGTTGGGGCCGATCCTCGCGGTCGCATGGGCGGGATCGCGCGCCAGCCACGCCTCGGCGGCCGGCAGGTCGCAGGCGGCGCACGCCGCGTGCAGGCTGCCGCGCGCCACCTCGGGGAATCGCTCGAGCACATCGCGCATCGTCTCGTCCTCCGGCCCGGCCAGCGCGCCCAGGAAGCGCGTCACCTGCGCGATCAGCGGCTCGGCAGCCTCCACCTGGCGCTTGAGCGCCGCCCAGTGCTCGAGCCCGGCCTCGCGGGCCAGCGCATGCTGGACGTCCGCCAGCTTGAGCTGTTCCGCAGCCGCGACATCATCGAGTGACGCCAGCCGGGGCAACGCCGCGCGCAGGCGGGCCAGTGCGCCGGCATCGTGTGCGCGCGCACTGCGCAGCAGTTGCTTCGCGGCCTTGCGCACACGCTCGAACGCAGGAGCCGTGGGCTCCCCGCTGGGATCATGGGGATCGGACATGCTACGAGCCTCCGTGTCGCCCGTGTCCGCACCGCTGGGCAGAAGGTTCGTAGAGTGTCAGGTACGTGCAGCCTGCAGGTGGGGATCCCCTGTCCGCGGACCGGATGCGCCCTGCGCGCTGGCGGGATTGTGCCCCAGCGCTCGGCGCTCGGCAATGTCCGGGCGCCCCGCGCCACGGCAGATACCCCGTCACATCTGGTCCGGGTGCGCGACATTGCTCTAGGATGAAGTGGTCTGGGCACAAGGCCCCGGCGAATCGCCATCCACTGGAGGTCGTCATGGAGAAGAAACACCCGAAGCACACCGTGGTCCGCGTGGGAGATAACTTCGCGGTCGTCCGGCCCGAGCGGCCCCTGCTCGGCGATCAGGAGACCGACGAGTTCTCGGAGATCGTGAAGCAGCTCAATGCCGACGGCCTCCACTACCTGATCGTGGACTTGGGCGCGATCGACTACATGAGCTCGCCGGGTCTGGGTGCGCTCACCGACGCGTACCAGCGCTTCCGCAAGCGCGGTGCCTACGTGCTCCTCGCGCGCGTCGACAAGCGCATCAAGAACCTGTTCATCATCACCAAGCTCGCCATGCTGTTCGACATCTACGCGACGGTCGAAGACGCGCTGGCCGCCCGTGAGAAGCTGCCGGTGGTCGCCCCCGACGTGCCCACCGCCTGACGAACCCATCCCCCGGGTCCGCAGCGACGCGGCTCTGCACTCGCCCTTCAGGCGCGAGCAGAGCCGCTTGGACTATCCGGGGGTGCGCTCGACGCCGGCCTGCCCGGTCGGCCGGGGCGCCGCCAGGCGAGCGGCGTGTCCATCAGGCGCCGGGGTCGCGGCTCAGCGCAGGTAGTCGGGCAGCCACTTCTCCAGCCGGGCACGCTGGGTTTTCGTCAGGTGCTTGGCCCCGCGCACCGTGCCCACGCAGAGCGCACTGCCGCAGTAGCACCGGAACGGCGTCGCCATGTCGTACTCGGTGGTGTTGTAGTCGAACGTCACGCCCTCGCCCTCGGCGATGTCGCGGATGGCGATGACCTGGCGGTCCCGGATCATGGCCGACGGCTCGCAGGAGTGGTCCAGATAGCGCCAGAAGTAGCGCCGGATGAGGTCGAACTCCTCCTGGGCGTCGTCCTGGTCGATGTGCAGCCCCTTGCCCACCTGCACCGAGTAGCGCGTCGGCACGGTGGTCTCGCGCCCGGTGACCGGGAACACGTGCGTGCCCTTGGCGATGGGGCGGGCGGCGACCAATCGGCGGTGGTCGTCGGCGACGAGCACGGCGACCAGCTCACAGCTACAGGGCAACAGCTGACCGGCGGCATGCTTCGGCTGCGACAGCATCTGGGTCTGCGGGGATACAGCGGCCAAGTGTCCTGCCCTCCGTGACGGTGGAACTCCCTGGATTGCACGAGCGATCGCGACACGAGACACGCCATGCAAGCGTCATGCGTCCGATGTTCGCCAATGTGCACGAAGCCATCGCACATGCCAAGCGTAATCTCGCATGCAACGACATCGGGCCGCGGAACATGTCGCGTTCCGCGGCCCGATGGATCGTCGATGATGCCGTCTCAAGGCGTGAGTACGACCCGACGCTGTCGGCTCACTCCAGGCGCTTCCAGGCGCAGGAACAACAGGCCCGCATGGCGATGCCCATCAAGTGAACTCGGGTGCCACTCCAACGAATGGCGGCCGGCGGATACCGGTGCATCCAGCAACGTGCTCACGAGCCGGCCCTGCAGATCGAATAGCCGCAGCCGCACCGGAGCGGCTGTGGGCAGGTCGAACGTCACCACCGCGAGGTCCCGCACCGGATTGGGGGTGATCGACGAGATCGCGAACGCCAGCACCGGTGCCGGCGGCTCCACCGGGCGCGGAGGGTTGCCGAGCACGAACTCGCCGAACGAGCGCAGCCCCACGGCCTGCGTGCGACCGGGCAGCGCCGTCGCGCTGGACTCCGCCGCCCAGGCCGAACCATCCCAGCGGCGCACCTTTAAGTGGGCCGGATCGGCGTCCGGATCCACGGCTTCGGGCGCGAAGCCGAACAC
>JBEBGT010000447.1:0-3503 GCA_040081365.1 Candidatus Eiseniibacteriota bacterium
GGGCGCCGAGATCTCATTGCGTGCGCTCGAACTCGGAGCGGTCGACGTGCTGGCCAAGCCGAAGGTCGATGTGGAGCAGGGCCTGCGCGCGATCTCGACCGAGATCGTCGACCGCGTGAAGGCCGCCGCCACCGCCCGGCCGCGCTGGAAGCCCGCCGCGGGCCTGCCCGCGCGAGCGGCCGAAGCCGCGCCGACCACCAGCAGACCGAGCGCGTCGGGCACGTTCGCGGTCTCCCCCTCGTTGCGCGCCCTGGGCCCGGCGCGACCGGGCGCCGCCCATGCCGCCACCGCGAACGTGTTCATCGCGATCGGGGCCTCGACCGGTGGGACCGAAGCGATCTACGAAGTGCTCAAGGGCTTCCCGGAGGACGCCCCTGGCACGGTCATGGTGCAGCACATGCCGCCCGGCTTCACGAAAGCGTTCGCCCAGCGGCTCGACCGGAGCTGCAAGGTGCGCGTGAAGGAGGCGGAAGATGGGGACGCGATCCAGCCCGGTCACGTGCTGCTGGCTCCCGGCGATCGCCACATGACGGTGGAGCGCGCGAGTGGGCACTGGGTGGTGCGCCTCTCGGATGGCCCCCCGGTCGGATATCACAAGCCCGCGGTGGACGTGCTGTTCGAGTCCTGTGCGCGGAGCATGGGCGCCAGCGCCGTGGCGGTGCTCCTCACGGGCATGGGCATGGACGGTGCGGGCGGCATGCTGGCCATGCGCCGGGCCGGCTCGCACACCGTGGCCCAGGACGAGGCCACTTCGGTCGTCTACGGCATGCCCCGGGAGGCGGCCGCGCGCGGGGCCGCTGAGAGTGTGGAACCACTCTCGCAGATCTCCGCCACCGTCCTGCGCTGGTGTGCGGAACTCCGTCGCTCCGGAGGTAAGGCTGCGGCTTGAGCGACCGAGACTCCGAGTTGCCCCCCCTCGGGCACGGCACCGCTCGTGCCCCCGGGACCCGATGCGGCAGTCCCACCCGCCGGCGCTGGCCGGCCACGAAACGGAAGGTGTCCGATGAGTGGAACCCCCGGCCCCTGGCTCGACATCGTGGGCCCGACCTGGACCGGCACGCTGCGGCTCGACGTGGAGGACACCGAGTTCACGCCCGCCAGGAAGCCCGAACTGTCCGCGTTCGTGCAGGTCATCGGCGAGTGGCAGGGCCTCGTGGTGGTGTGCATGTCGCAGGCACTCGCCCGCAACGCCACCGGCGCGATGTTCGAGCTCCCGCCCGAGGCCGTGGAACCCGACATGGTGCGCGACGCGATGGGCGAGATGGCGAACGTCATCGGCGGCGCGATCAAGCCCGGGATTCCCGGCACGCGCAGCCTGTCGCTGCCGACCGTGGTGCAGGGCGAGGACCACTCGGTGTACGTCCCGGACATGGATCTGCTGCACGCCAAGGCGTATCGCTGCGGCGGCGAGGTCTTCTGGGTCAAGCTGTTCGAGCATGTCGGAAACGCCCAGCGCCTCGGCGGCACGGGCACGGACTCGGGATCATCCACGGAGGCAGCGGCATGACCATCTTCATCGTCGACGACAGTATGGCGATGCGCATGCTGGTGAAGCGCGCGCTGCGCGAGGCCGGCTATGGCGATCACACGATCGAGGAAGCGGCCAACGGCAAGGACGCCCTGGAGGCGATCCGCAACAGCCCCCCCGACCTGGTCTTGAGCGACTGGCACATGCCGGGCATGAACGGCATGGAGCTGCTCGAGGAGCTGCGCAAGGCGAACATCGGTGTGCGCTTCGGGTTCGTGACGACCGAGGGCACGCCGGAGATGCGACAGAAGGTGAAGGACGCCGGAGCGGACTTCCTGATCGCCAAGCCGTTCACGGCGGACGCGATCAAGGAAGCGATCGGCTAGCACGGGCTGCGGCCCGAGGAGATGAGAGCGGCAACTCGAAGGCGGGGGTGTTGGGATCCCGTCGTGGCGAGGGTCGCAGGTCTTCCGAAGGAACGACATGCGGTGCACCCGGTGACGACCACCGGGGCCATCCAGTTCCGGTCCCCGCGACCGACACTGGCCACGATCCCATTCCCCCGACAAGGAGCGTCGAACCATGGGCCGGTTGACCGAGACGTACGGCCTGAATGACGGGAACCTCTCGCTGCGGCGTGAGTTCATGTTGTTCAGTAAGGCGGACATGCAGGTCCTCGCCTCGCTCGCGGGGTGGTCGCGGACCGTCGCGCCCGCGATCGCGCGCGAGTTCTACGAGCACCAGTTCACGTTCGGGCCGACGGTGGAGTTCTTCCGGAACATGGCCGCCCAGAAGGGCCTCGGCATGGACCAGCTGCGCACCGCGCTCGAGCGCGCCCAGGCGGGCTACTTCCGCGAGATCTTCGAGGAAGCCGAGAAGGGCGGGTCGTTCGGGCCGTCCTACTTCGAGAAGCGGCTCCTGGTCGGTCTCGTGCACAACAAGATCAACCTGCCGCTCAAGTGGTACGTGGGCAGCTACGCGCTGTACATGGAGCTCTCGAAGAAGTACCTGCGCAAGAGCTTCCCGTTCAAGCCCGGCCTGCGGGACAAGGCCGAACGCGCGCTGTCGTTGGCCTTCAACTACGACATGCAGGCCATCGTCGACGCCTTCCTGTTCGACATGTACCGCTCGGTGGGCGTGCGGCTCGACCAGATCGTGGTCTCCCGCAGTGAACACGACCTGTCGGATACCTACCCGCAGATCAAGGGCACGATCCAGGGTGCGTTGCTGGGTCTCTCGGAGGCCAGCGTCGAGGTGTCCCGCGCGAGCCGCGAACTGTCGGCCGCCGCGGACCAGCTCTCGACCGGCGTGCAGCAGCAGGCGTCCGCGCTCGAGGAGACGGCCGCGTCGCTGCACGAGATCTCGGCCACGGTGGACCGCACCGCCGCCGATGCGGCGGAAGCGAGCCGCATCGCGGTGCACAATCACAGCGACGAGAACGGCGTGAAGAAGCTGTCGGCCGTGGCGGCGATCGAGGAGATCAACCGCTCGTCCAAGGAGATCGCCGGCATCGTCACGCTCATCGACGAGATCGCATTCCAGACCAACCTGCTTGCCCTGAACGCCGCCGTCGAAGCCGCGCGTGCCGGCGAACACGGTCGCGGTTTCGCGGTGGTCGCCACGGAGGTCCGCACGTTGGCGCAGCGCAGCGCGTCGGCCGCCCGCGAGATCAAGGGCCTCATCGCGACCGCCATCACGTCGGTCGACTCGGGCTCGACGCTCGTCAATCAGGTCGCGCGCATGGTGGAACAGATCGCCGTGGCCGCGGGCGAGCAGTCGCAGGGGGTGCGCAGCATCAACTCGGCCATGGGGCAGATGGACCAGGCCACGCAGCGTTCCGCCGCGCAGGCCGAGGAGCTCACCGCGACCGCGGTGGCCCTCAGCAACCAGGCCACGCGGCTCGAGGAGATCGCCACGCAGTTGGATCTCGCCGAGATCCAGGCGGCCGCCACAGGGGGTGCGTCCGGCGGCGGCGGTCACGGGTACCACGAACAGCGCGCGGCCTGACCGGCCGCGCGCGCAACACACACGCATC
>JBEBGT010000448.1:0-3501 GCA_040081365.1 Candidatus Eiseniibacteriota bacterium
GCAGTTCGCGCCGGTCCTGGTAGGAGCCGTGCGAGTCGCGGTGTTCCACGATGCGCTGTGCGAGCGACGTGTTCAGCCCCGAGACGCGCGCCAGTAGTGCGACCGAAGCCGTATTGAGCTCCACGCCCACGGCGTTCACGCAGTCCTCGACCGTCGCGTCGAGCGCGCGAGCGAGCTTCACCTGGTTGACGTCGTGCTGGTACTGGCCCACGCCGATCGACTTGGGGTCGATCTTCACGAGTTCGGCGAGCGGGTCCTGCAGTCGGCGCGCGATGCTCACGGCGCCGCGCAGGCTCACGTCGAGGTCGGGGAACTCGCGCGCGGCGAGCTCGCTGGCGGAGTACACGGAGGCGCCGGCCTCGCTCACCATGACCTTGGCCAGCTTCAACTCAGGATGCCGCGACAGCAACTCGCCGGCGAGCTGGTCCGTCTCGCGCGACGCGGTGCCGTTTCCGATGCTCACGAGCGCCACGCCATGCTGACGGGCGAGCCCGGCGAGCGTGGCCAGCGAGCGATCCCAGTCGCGGCGCGGCACGTGCGGGTAGATGGTGTCGGTGGCGAGCAACTTGCCGTTGGCATCGACCACCGCGACCTTGACGCCGGTGCGCAGTCCCGGGTCGAGCCCCATGGTGGCGCGCGCGCCGGCCGGTGCGGCCAGCAGGAGGTCGCGCAGGTTCAGGCCGAACACCTGGATGGCCTCTTCCTCGGCGGCCGCGCGCAACTGGCCGACCAGTTCGATCTCCAGGTGCAGCAGCATGCGCGCACGCCACGCCAGCCGCACCGTGTCCGACAACCAGCGGTCGGCCGGGCGGTTCTGGTTCGTGACCCCGAAGCGGCGCGCCACCATCGTCTCGTACTCGGACGACGCGCCTTCGGCCCGCGCCGGTTCGGGGTCGAGCGCGATGCTCAACACGCCCAGCGCACGGCCGCGCAGCAACGCCAGTGCGCGATGCGACGGGATGCGCGTGAACGGCTCGTCGTATTCGAAGTAGTCCGAGAACTTGGCCGCCTCGGCCTGTTTCTCGGGCGGCAGGTCCGCCACCGCCTTGGAACGCAGCACGCCCTGCTGCTGCACGCGCTCGCGCAACTGGCCGATGAGCGTGGCGTCCTCGGAGAAGTCCTCGATCAGGATATTGCGCGCGCCTTCGAGCGCGGCCTTCACGTCCGCCACGCCCTTCTCGGCATCGACATAGGCCGCCGCCGCTTCTTCCGGGGCGGTCTCGGGGGCAGCCAGCAGGCGCGCGGCCAGCGGCGCGAGTCCGGCCTCACGCGCGATCTGCGCGCGTGTGCGGCGCTTGGGTTTGTAGGGCAGGTACAGGTCCTCGAGCACGGTCTTCGTGTCGGCGCCGCGCACGGCGGCTTCGAGCGCGGGGGTGAGCTTGCCCTGTTCGGTGATGCTGGCCAGGATCGCCGTGCGGCGCTCCTCGAGCTCGCGCAGGTAGCCCAGGCGCGACTCCAGGTTACGCATCTGGGTGTCGTCGAGCCCGCCCGTGACCTCCTTGCGGTAGCGCGAGATGAACGGGACGGTGGCGCCTTCGTCGAGCAGCCGGATGGCGGCTTCGACCTGCGCGGGGTTCACGGACAACTCGGTGGCGATGCGAGACGAGATCGGGATCATGCCCGCAGTAGTAACGGAAGCGCGCGGGCGGGGCAATCGGTGGTCGAGTACGTGTCGCGCGCATTTGCGCTTGCCGCCGGCCACCGTGCGGTGCCGGTCGGGCGTCCGGTGCGCGTCCCGTGGCGAGGAGGGACGGCGGCAGTTCGGATCAGGGCAAGAGTGCGGTGGCGGAAGCCGTGGCGCCCGAGCGCGCGCGCGTGAGCGCGCTCACCACCAGCAGCACGGCCACGTTGAGCGTCATCGCCACGATGCCGATGTTGAGGTCCGTGATCACCGACGGCCACGTTGGGAACAGCTTCGCGAACGTCGTGCCGGTGAGCGAGGTGTACGCGATGGTGCCCACGCCGGTGAGGATGCCGGCCAGTGCACCGCTGCCGGTGGCGAGCGGGCGCTCGGGCAGGCTCAGCACGAGCGCCGGGAACAACTGCGTCACGAGGTTGTAGCCCAAGAGCAGCAGGGGCACGATCGCGTCACCGCCACGCAGCGTGAAGAACACCGCCAGCAGTGCCACGAACGGCACCAGCATGCGCGCGAGCCGGCCCACGGCGGCCTCGGGGGTGGACGGCGCGAGTGCGCGGTAGACGTTCTTGGCCAGGATGGTGGCGGCGGTGAGCAGGATCATGGAGCCGGGCACGAGCGCGGTGAGCAGCCCCGCGGCGCCGATGAACCCCACCAGGAGCGGCGAGAAGGTCTGCTTGGAGATGCGCAGCAGCGACAGGTCCGCCTGCGCGCCGGTGAGGCCCGGCACCTGCAGGATGGCGGCGAAGCCCACGAAGAACACGAACAACAGCACCAACTGGTAGAGCGGCATGATGACGGCGTTCTTGCGGAACGCGCTGTCGGACTTGGCGGTGTACACGGACGCGAACGCGTGCGGCCACATATAGAAGCCGAGCGCGTTCAAGAGCACCGTGGAGACGAACCACGACGCGCTCATGCCCTTGGCCGGAAGCGACAGGAATCCGGGTCTCGCCTGCTCGATCGCCGTGAACATGGCGCCGAAACCGCCGTAGTAGTGCAGCGGCAGGTAGAGCCCGAGTCCCACGGCCACGGCCAGGATCATGATGTCCTTGACCACCGCGTTCCACGCCGAGCCATGAACGCCCGAGATGATCACATAGATGACCAGCACGGTGACGCTGATCCACACCGCCACCGGCACGCTGATGGTGCCGTAGGACATCTCGGAGATGATGATGCCGAGGCCCTTCAACTGCAGCACCAGGTAGGGCACCAGTGCGACCACGCTCACGAGCGCCACGACCACGCCGAGTCCGGGGTCGCGGTACTTGCTCACGAAGAAGTCCGGCTGGGAGTGCAACTGGTGCGCGGTGGCGTAGCGCCAGATCACCGGCAGCATGAAGTACGAGATGGTGTAGGCGATGGCGCCGTAGCACAGGATGTAGAACGCGGGCGCGCCTTTGCCGTAGGCCCAGCCGCTGCCGCCCAGGAACGTGAACGTGGTGTAGATCTCGCCCGCCATGAGCAGGAACACGAACACCGCACCGAAGCCGCGGCCGCCGACGCTCCACTGTTCCAGGTTCATGGTGCGGCCGCGGCGCGCGAGCAGCCCGAGCGCGAAGGAGAGCACCAGGAACGCCGTGATGACGGCGAGCGCGAGGTTCACCGGGCCCGGCTCTTACCGGAGGGCGGCGGGGACGTGGCCTCGTGGCGCGCGTCGAGCGCGCCGACCACCGCCATGGTCACCGACGTGAGCAGCACGCACCCCACGATCCAGAACAGCAGGAAGGGCAGCCCCAGCACGAGCGCGTGCACACGGTTCGCGAACGGCGCTCCCACGAGGATCAGGAGGGCGGGGATCACGGCCAGCCAGCGATGCCATGGGGCGCGGCGCATGCGCGGCAGTATGGGCAGGCCGGTTG
>JBEBGT010000449.1:0-3498 GCA_040081365.1 Candidatus Eiseniibacteriota bacterium
GGCCGTGCCCGACAACGTGACCCTGACGCTGTACGACATGCAGGGCCACATCGTGCGCACGCTCAAGGCCGCGGATCCAACGGAGCGCGGCAGCCATCGCGTGGCTTGGGATCTGCGTTACCGGACCGGGATGCTGGCGCCGCCGGGCACTTACTTCTGCGCGCTACGGGCGGGCGGCGAGATGACGGTCCGGAAGCTCGTGATCCTCCGCTGAACTGGCTTCCCGCGTGCAGGCCTCAACGCGTGCGCTTCTTCGCGCGCGCCGGTTTCGCGGCGGGCTTCCGGGAGGCGGGCGCGACGGCCCGCTTGGCCACGGCCGAGGGGCGCTTCCCACTTCGCGAGCTCGCGGCAGCGCTGGCGGCAGGTGCCGTCTGGCCAGCTGCTGATGCGCCGCGGAGGATCTTCTCCATCGGTCTGCCCTTCGCCAGCTCGTCCACCAGCTTATCCATGTACCGGATCTTCCGCATGAGCGGATGCTCGATCTCCTCGATCCGCACGCCGCAGATGAGCCCGGTGATCATGCTGGCGTTCGGGTGGAACGCCGGGGCCTCGGCGAAGAACGTCTCCATGTCCTGCTTGGTCGCGATCTGCTTGGCGAGCGCCTTGGCGCTGTAGCCGGTCAGCCAGCAGATCACCTCGTCCACTTCGAGCTGGGTGCGCCCCTTCCGCTCGGCCTTCGCCACGTAGTGCGGGTACACACCGGCAAACGACATCTTGAAGACTCGGTTCAGGTCCATGCGGGCCTCGGGGACGTGTTCGGGGTGCTCCGGGTTCGGGGCACGGGTCTCGTGCGATGCGCGACGTGCGCCATGGTGCCACAGCCACCAAGACGGGCCGGTTCACTCCTGCCTCGCGCCTTCTCACTTTCCCGTCGCCGCAGCATGCCGGCAACGGTAGCATGGGCCGCTCGACACCTTGTAGCCCAGCCTCAGGAGGCCGCCCATGTCAGGCGTCGCGTTGCACCGTGGATTCGTGTCACTGGCTCTGGCCTGCGCGTTGCTCGCCCCTACCCGCGCGGCAGCTTCGGGCTACTACTCCACGGGCTTCTGGGGTTCGTTCGGACTCACGCTCGGGATCGCGCTCGACGCCAGCAGCAACGTGTATGTCACCGATCTCAGCAGCGACTTCGTGAAGAAGTTCGACGCCGAGGGCAACTTCCTGCTCCAGTGGAACATCGGCCATACGCCCTATGCGGTCGTCACCGATGGTGACTATGTCTACGTCACGGATTCGGTGGACGACAAGATCATGAAGTTCACTTCCGAGGGCGTGTTCGTCCTGGAGTGGGGCGCGTTCGGGACCGCGAACGGCCAGATGAGAACTCCCATCGGACTCGCGGTCGGTCCCGACCACACGGTCTATGTCTCGGACCTCGAGAACCACCGGGTGCAGAAGTTCACGCCCACGGGCGAGTTCCTCGGCACGTGGGGCTCGGTGAGCTGGCCCAATGGTAGTTGGTCCGACATCCGCGGCCTGGCGGTCGGTGGTGACGGCACGGTGTACATCGCGGGTGGCAATGCCGCCCGGGTGAGCGTGTACACCAGCGACGGCACGTTCATCCGCATGTTCGGCGCCGGCATCCTGGGGCGTCCCACGGACGTCGACCTGGGACCCGACGGCAACCTGTACATCCCCGATGAAGCCTTGCACGTGGTCTGGCTCTTCACCCCCACGGGCGATCTGATCGAATCGTTCGGCTCGTTCGGGACCAACGCGGGACAGATGCGCATCCCGCGCTCACTGGCGGTCAACGCGGCCAACCAGATCTACGTCGCCGAGTACCTGAACGGCCGCGTCCAGCGCTGGGCGCCCTGCCCGTTCCCCGCGTTCACCGTGCAACCCGAACCGCAATCGCTGGCCTACGGCGGCACCGCCACGTTCTCGGTCACCGCTCCCAATGCGGTCGACTTCCAGTGGTTCCACGACAACGTGGTGCTGTCCGACGTCGGGGGCGTGCACGGCGCGAACACCGCCACGCTCACCATCGCCAACTTCCAGGCCGCAGATCTCGGCAGCTACTGGTGCGACATCAGCAACATCTGCGGGCAGTCCGCCGAGTCCGATCACGTGGCGCTCACCCAAGCCGTGGCCCCGAGCTGCTTTGGCCCGCCCGCGCCGCCGCCGGCGGGCATGGCCGCGTGGTGGGCCATGGATCCGGGGCCCGGCCGCACGACTCCCGATGTGCTGCACCCGGTGGGCAACAAGAACCATGCGACGCTGACGGGGGCGGCAGCGCTGGTGGCCGGCAAGGTCGGGGCCGCGGTGCGGTGTAACGGTGTCAACGATGGGCTCCACGTGCCCAGTACGCTGTGCCCACGGCTGGCGGCCGCTTCCACGGGGCTCTCGATCGACGCCTGGGTGCTGCCGCGTTCGGGCTCTTCCGCGAACGCCTACCGAATGATCCTGCAGAAGGGGTTGCTCAAGAAGCACTCGTTCAGCTCGGGGGGAGTCACCGCGCTTGCGCCCGGCTACGCGTTCTATCTCAAGAACGGCCGCATGGGGTTCCAGATGCCCGACCCCGACTACGAGCCGGTCACGTTCGAACCGGCCATGGCTGCGATGACCATGGACGAGTGGCATCACGTCGCGGTCACCATCGAGCCGCAGGTCGTGAGCGGCGGCAGGTTCTACCTCGACGGTGTCCAGGTGGCCTCGTTCACGCCGCCTTCGGGGATCCTGGACAATCTGGCGGACCTCTACATCGGCCGCTTCACCCCGCAACTCGGGCCCGCCACGCCGGACTCGGCGTTCAACGGCGACATCGACGAGGTCGAGTTGTTCGTCACCGCCATCGACTCGTCGGCGGTGCGCAGGATCTGGTCCGCTGGGTGCACCGGCAAGGAGCGCGTCCAGGTGCTCACCAACGACGTGACCATTCGCCAGAGCACCGCGAGCGCCGAAGTCTGCTTCGCCATCCAGAACCTGTCCCCGTTCGATCGCCACTACTCCTGGTCGATCGCAGCCTCGGCCCCGGCGGCCGGGTGCGCGTCCGCGGTGCCGGTCACGTTCACGCCATCGTCGGGGAACCTTGTCATTCCCGCGGGCGAGCGCGTCGACCTGTCCAGCGCCGCGACAGTGCCGACGGGAGCCCTCGCTACGCCATTCACGCGTTGCTACGAAGTCGCCGTCACCGACCTCGACGACGATGTGGTCATCCCGGCAGGCGCCACGCTCAGCTACACCGGCCATAAAGTCTCGGGCCGGGCGTCGTGTACACCGCCCGAGGTGAGTTCGGTGACTCCCCTGGCGTTCGCCGCCGAGGGCGGCAACGGCACTGCGATCTTCACGGTCTTCAACGACAATGCGTTCGGCGTCACGCTCCCCTACTCCATCCGCACGCGTGATCCGCTCACCGATGGTCCGAGCGGCGTGCTGCGGCTCGAAGGTCAGGCCCCGGGCCTGCCGTGGTCGGCGTCCGCGTTCATCCCGGCCGGTGGCGTGCTGCAAGTCCCCGTCGACGTCACGCTCGATGAGTACGAGCCGTTCCCTGTCTCTTAT
>JBEBGT010000450.1:0-3497 GCA_040081365.1 Candidatus Eiseniibacteriota bacterium
GGGGCCGCCGGTTCGTTTTTCGGACGGTGCACTCCACCGCCGAAATGTGGCGACGCGACGCGGGCGATGTGGCCCTTGTGCACTTGCAACGGGTTGCCGCGCGACCGGAGCCACCTCGCCCGGAACGCACTCCGAGTTGTGGGGAATTCAGGTAACTGAATTCAAGGTCGGGGGTGCGCACGCCGACACCGTCAGCGCGTAGCTCGCCACTCGGACCATCCCGGAGCGACCCCTGCCATGCGAAACACGCGCGTTCTCGGCGTGGATGACAATCCACGCAACCTCACGATCCTGAGCCGGACGCTCGGCCCTGGATTCGACTTCTCGACCGCGCATTCCGGCGAGGAGGCCCTCGAGCACGCTGCAGGAGTGCCTCCCGACATCGTCCTGCTCGACATCATGATGCCCGGGATCGATGGCTATGAAACCTGCCGGCGCCTGCGCAGGATGCCCACGTGTGCTGCCGCCAAGATCCTCCTGGTCTCGGCCAAGGCCATGACGTCCGAGCGATTGGCCGGCTACGCCGCAGGCGCCGATGACTACGTGACCAAGCCATTCGATCCCGACGAGCTCGTGGCCAAGGTGCGCGTCTATTCCAGATTGCGAACGGTGGAGGAACTCGACCACCTGCGCAGCAGCCTGCTCACGCTCCTCGGGCACGAAGCCCGCACTCCGCTCACGACCATCATGACGCCGCTCGAGATGCTCCGCAGTTCGGCGGACATGCCCAAGGCCCAGCTCGCACTTCTCGACATGATGGAGCGCGGCGCACAACGTCTGCTCACGCTCATCGAGAAGAGCCAGTACTTGAGCCAGCTCATGAACGGTAAGTTGGACTTCACGTTCACGCCCATCGATCTGGCCGTGCTGGTGACCCGGGCGATCGCCGCACAACGATCTCGGGCGGATGCCCATGACATCCGCATCTCGTTCGACGCCCAACCGACACCGCTGGTTCCAGTCGATACGCAAGAGTTCGGGGCCGTGCTCGAGGCACTTCTGGACAACGCCCTGAGGTTCACCCCGACCGGCGGCTGCGTGCAGGTCCGGCTCGCGGCCGAGTCCGGGCATGTGCGGCTCTCGGTGCACGACGAAGGACCGGGCGTCGGGCAGGACAAGCGCATCCGGTTGTTCGAACCCTTCGTCGTGGACGACCTCAAGCACCACGCCGGTGGCCTCGGGCTGGGGCTCGCGATCGCTCACGAACTCGTGACGGCTCACCACGGCAAACTGACGCTCGAGGACACGAACGGTCCGGGGGCACGGTTCGACGTCGTGCTCCCGATCGCTGCGGAAAAGGCGCCCAGCCGTGCGGCCGCCTGATCGAGTGGCCGGGCCGGGCCCTGCACGAGCCGGCCGGTTCGCGGGCCTCGGGATCCAGGCACGGCTCTCGCTCTTGTTCGCCACCTGTGCGGTCCTCGCCGGGGCGGCCCTTCTGCTGGTGCAGCGCAACCAGATCCGGCAGTTGGACCTGTTGGTCTCCGAACGACGCGTCGAAGCCCGCGAGGTGTTCGAGCAGATCGTGTCCTTGCAGGCTCGCGGTGCGCGCGTGCATGCCGCGGACTACAGCCGCTGGGACGAGATGATCGCCTTCGCGGACCGGCCAGATCCCGCTTGGGAGCGCACCTACCTGACCGAGAGCCTGCCGACGTTCGACCTCGACATGGCGTATGTGCTCGATCGCAACGGCCGCCTCGCGTCGAACGCACGCGTGGACGGGGCCTTGGACATGGGCGCCACTCCGATCCCGCTCGAGGCTCTGCGAAAGGTGCTGGCCAAGCGTCCGGCCCAGCACTTCTTCGTACACACGCCGAACGGACTGCTCGAAGCCTGGGCGAACTCCATCGTCCCCAGTGCCGACATCGAACACATCACGCGGCCCCAGGGCTACTACGTCGTCGGCCGGCTCTGGACGCCGGAGCGGATCGTTGCGCTCGCCCAGCTCACGCGCGGGCGACTGACGCTCCTGCCGCCTGGGCCACTCGATGGGGCCCGCGACACCGCGGCGAACGAGAACGCCATCTCCGTCACGATGTCGCTGCCGGGGCTCGACGGCGCACCCGTCGCCCGCCTGCACCAGGACCTGCCGTTCGCCATCGCCAGCCGGGTCCGCGAGCTCATGTGGGCCACGCTCGGCGGTCTGTTGGCCGCAGTCCTGCTCGCGCTGCTCATCGCGGCCGCTGCGCTGTCCCGCTGGGTCTCGCGACCGCTGCGCGCGATCTCGGGCGCGCTCACCCAGAACGATCCGCGCACACTCGGCGCCACCCTGCACCGTCAAGACGAACTCGGCCATCTCGCCGGACTCGTGCAACGCTCATTCGCCCAGACGCGCGAGCTGGAGCTTGCGCGAGATGCCGCCGAGTCCGCGGTCCAGGCCAAGTCGCAGTTCCTCGCGAACATCTCGCACGAACTCCGTACGCCACTTCACGGCATCCTGAGCTTCGCGCGCTTCGGGGTTCGTGACGCGGGCACGGCGCCAGCAGCGGAGATCCAGGACAACTTCGAGCAGATCCAGGAATGCGGGAACTCGCTGCTCACACTGCTCAACGACCTGCTCGACCTGTCGAAGTTCGAAGCCGGCCGGATGCGCCTTTCCCTCGAGCCCGTGGACCTCACGGAGACACTCGACGAACTCGCCGACCAGTATCGCTCACTGCTGAGCGAGCGTCGCCTGAGCGTGGAGCAGGACATCGAGCCGGATCTGCCCGCAGTGATGGGCGACCGCACCCGGCTCCTGCAGGTGGTCCGGAACCTCGTCTCCAACTCCGCGAAGTTCACCCCCGAGGGCGGCATGATCCGCCTGAGAGCCCAGCGCGTGGACGACCGCGTACGTGTTGCCGTCGAGGACACCGGAGTCGGGATCCCCGCGGACGAACTCGAGAAGATCTTCGACAAGTTCGTGCAGGCCTCCCACACGACGTCACGAACCGGCGGCACCGGACTGGGGCTTGCCATCTGCCAGGAGATCGCCCGCATCCATGGCGGCAGGATCTGGGCTGAGAACCGCGCCGAAGGCGGCGCGCGCGTGCAATTCGAGATCCCCATTGCCGGGCCAGCACAGGGGATGTCCGCGACCACGGACGAGCACTCCGACGAGCACTCCCCGGACTCCGCAGGCAGGGCCGCCTAGAGGTCCTGCCGGCGGGCGCTCACGGCAGCCGAACGCCCCTACTTCCACCCCTCGCGCAGGGCTCGGTCGTAGGCGGGCCAGTAGGGATCGGGCTGCGGGGCGTCGAACGTGCTCACGCGGCCATCGGGCTCGGCCACCCACAGCTTGCCGTGGCCGCTCATGATCTCGCCCACGTCGGCGGCCGCGATCTGCTCTTCGGCCAGTTCCTTGATTACGTTCACCGCATGCTCGGGCGCGACACAGGCGATCAACGTGCCCTCGCTCAGGCTCCAGTACGGGTCCACGCCCAGCACCTCGCACGCGATGGCGACCGCCGGCTGCAGTGGCAACCGCGAGCGGTCCACGCGCACGTCGTGCCCGCACGCCG
>JBEBGT010000451.1:0-3495 GCA_040081365.1 Candidatus Eiseniibacteriota bacterium
GAAGCGGGCTACTGGGAGTCGCCCGCTCCCTCGGATTCGGCCTTGGTGCCCTGCGGCTCCTTGGGGTCCTTCGGATGCGAGTCATGCACGGTCAGCACGTAGCCCGACACGGACAGCACCTGATCGGGCTTCAGCACCGCGCTCCACGCCGGCATGCCCTTGTCGAGCACGCCGTTCGCGATGGTGTTGTGGATCTGCGAGGGCTTGGCCCCATGGATCCAGAAGTCATCGGTGAGGTTCGGGCCGATGTTGCCGCCCGCATCCTCGCGATGGCACGACGCGCAGTAGGTCACGAACGTCTGCTGGCCGGCCGTCACGCGTGCGGGATCCTGCGAGGCCGCGAGCACCGTGGCGTCCTCGACCTGGTTGTCGAGGGCCGCGGCCTTGGGATCACCGAACTTCTCGAGCGCCACCGCCATCTCGTTCTCGTAGTTCTGCGCCCGGCCGGGGCCGGAGCCCACGCCCGGGATGATGTTCACGAGGTAGACGACCGAGTACACGATCGAGACCCACAGGATCAGCACCCACCAGCGTGGCAGGGGGTTGTCGTATTCACGGATGCCGTCGTACTCGTGCTCGAGCAGGCGGTCCTCGTCACGCGGAGCAGTCATCGCGCGCCTCCTTCCCGCTTCGTGGCGGGGGTATCAGGATCGAGCGGCAGCAGGCGCTGCGCCTCGAGTTCATCACGGTGCGAGGGCGCCCACAGGCGCACGACCACGGCGACGAACACGATGAAGAACAGGATCAGGGCGATCTCGGCGTAGATCGACAGGCCCGCGTGGGCCACGACATCGGAGAGCTTCATGTCATCGCCCTCCCACCGGGGTGGCCACCGCGGTGGCGTCCGTGCGCTTGATGTCGATGCCGATGCGCTGCAGGTAGGCGACCATGGCCACGATCTCCTTGTCGGACAGGTCGGCCGGCCCGCCCTGCGAGGCGATCGACTCCGCCACGATCCTCGCCTGCTCGCGGGCCGCGTCGGCCGCGCCACCCTTCACGAGCTCGCCGTACGGCACGCCGAGCATGGCCATGGCGTCGATGCGCTGCTGGATGCCGGCGAAGTCGGCCGGGCTCCGCAACATGCCGGCGTACGCCGGCATGATCGAGTTGGGCGTGATCGCGCGCGGGTCCTCCATGTGGCGCACGTGCCACAGGTCGGGGCGCTTGCCACCCTCCCGCGCCAGATCGGGCCCGATGCGGCGCGAGCCCCACAAGAACGGATGGTCGTACACGAACTCGCCCGGCTTGGAGTACTCGCCGTAGCGCTCGGTCTCGTGGCGGAACGGCCGGATCATCTGCGAATGACAGTTGAAGCAGCCCTCACGGATGTACAGGTCGCGCCCCATGAACTCGAGGGGCGTGAGCGGTGACACCGACGCGATGGTCGGTACATTGGAGCGGATCAGGAACGTGGGCAGGATCTCGAACAGGGAGGCCACGACCACCGCGATGACGACCCAGACCGTGAACGTGAGCGGCAAGCCCTCCCAGCGGCGGTGCCAACGCGCCGACATGAAGCGCGCGAACGCACTGGCGTTGGCCGGCGCCGGCGTGGCGTGCGGGGCCGGCTGGAGCGACAGCGGTGCGGCCTGGATGACCGGCTCCTCGTACTTCGCGGGCCGGCGCTTCCACGTCATGAGGATGTTCCACCCGAACATGAGCATGCCGACGATGTAGAGCGTGCCACCCACGGCGCGCATCCAGTACATGGGCATGAGCTTCATGGTGGTCTCGACGAAGTCCGGGAACTGCAGTCGGCCGGTCGTGTCGAACGCGCGCCACATGAGCCCCTGCGTGAGGCCGGCGCTGTAGATGGCGGCCGCGTAGAAGATCATGCCGAAGGTGGCGAACCAGAAGTGCACCTCGGCAAGCCGCTTGCTGTAGAGCGGCGCCTGGAACAGCCGCGGCAGCAGCCAGTACACCATGCCGAACGCCATGAAGCCGTTCCAGCCCAGCGCACCGGTATGCACGTGCGCGATGATCCAGTCGGTGTAGTGCGCCAGCGCGTTCACGCTCTTGATCGAGAGCATCGGGCCCTCGAACGTGGCCATGCCGTAGGCGGTCACGGCCACCACGAAGAACTTGAGGACCGGGTCCTCGACGACCTTGTTCCACGCTCCGCGCAGCGTGAGCAGGCCGTTGATCATGCCGCCCCACGACGGCATCCACAGCATGACCGAGAACAGCATGCCGAGCGTGCTCGCCCACTCCGGCAGCGCCGTGTAGTGCAGGTGGTGCGGTCCCGCCCAGATGTACATGAACACGAGCGTCCAGAAGTGCAGGATCGACAGCCGGTACGAGAACACCGGGCGGTCGGCGGCCTTCGGCATGAAGTAGTACATGAGCCCGAGGAACGGCGTCGTGAGGAAGAACGCCACGGCGTTGTGCCCGTACCACCACTGCATGAACGCGTCCTGCACGCCGGCGTAGATACTGTAGCTCTTGAGCGCGCCGGCCGGCACCGACAGGTTGTTGAAGATGTGCAGCACGGCCACCGTCACGATGCTGGCGATGTAGAACCAGACCGCCACGTACAGGTGGCGTTCGCGCCGCTTGGCCACGGTGCCGAAGAAGTTGACCGCGAAGATCACCCACACGACCGCGATGGCGATGTCGATGGGCCACTCGAGCTCGGCGTACTCCTTGGCCTGCGTGAACCCGAACGGCAGCGTGAGCGCCGCCGACACGATGATCGCCTGCCAGCCCCAGAAGTGCAGGTTGGAGAGCAGGTCCGAGAACATACGGGCCTTGAGCAGGCGCTGCGTCGAGTAGTAGGCCCCCATGAAGAACGCGTTGCCCGCGAACGCGAAGATGACCGCATTCGTGTGCAGCGGACGGAGGCGGCCGAACGTCAGCCAGGGCGATACGTTGAGCGCGGGCACGGCGAGCTGCAGGGCCACGAACAGGCCCACGAGCATGCCGACCAGCCCCCACACGAAAGTGGCGACGAGGAACTTGCGCACGATCGCGTCGTCGTACTTGAAGGAGTCGAGATTCGGGTTCATGGCGGCTCCGGTGATGGACATCGCCCTCTCCAGGGATGGGGGCGTGGAACGGGAGCACCGCAGCCGGGCCCGGAACGGGCGGTCCACGACCCCCAGCCGGCGACGGGCTTGCAGCACCCCAGCTGGGCACCGTGCGCGGTTACCCGGAAGAGTCCAAGGGCAACTCTCGCGCCATGCTCCGACGGTGCCATGGCCGGAGCGCGTGCCGACACACAAGGCACCACGGGGCATGCACTTAACCCACACGCCACAGGTATCGCGCGAGGTCGGCGCCAGGGCGGATGCGCGCGCACGGACTGTCAGGCTGTCAGGGCGCTGACGGGATGGCGCGATCGTGCTGCGGGCTGCGAGGCGCTCGCCTGCGGTCCCCCGGGGGCCCGCAGGCCCCCCGGAGCACGGACTCAGGAGCGGGTGACCTCGGCTGCGCGCTCCGCACCCACCGACACCGTGGCGATGCGCACGCCGACTTCCTGCTCGAGCCACTCCAGGT
>JBEBGT010000048.1:0-13074 GCA_040081365.1 Candidatus Eiseniibacteriota bacterium
GTCGACGCCGAAGCGCGCTTCCCACGCGAGAGCCTCTCGGCGCTGGCCCGCGCCGGTCTGCTCGGCGTGGCGCTGCCCACCGACGTGGGCGGCATGGGCCTGGGCTTCCGCGGCTTCGCCGCGGTGACCGAGGAACTGGCGAGCGCGTGTGGTTCCACCGCGATGATCTTCGTGATGCACGTGGCCGCTTCGCAGGCGGTGGCATCGGGCACGGGACTGCGCGACCGCGAGCCGCTGCTGCGCGAGATGGCGAGCGGCGCGCACCTCACCACGCTCGCGTTCTCCGAGCGCGGTTCGCGTTCGCACTTCTGGGCGCCGGTTTCCCAACTGGCCGCCAGCGCGAACGGCTACACGGTCGACGCGCAGAAGTCGTGGGTGACCTCGGCACGCGAAGCGCACTCGTACGTGGCGAGCGCACAGAAGCCCGCAGCGGCCTCGCCGCTCGAGTCCACCGTGTTCCTCGTGCGCCGCGATGCCGCGGGCGTCGCCGTGTCCGGGAAGTTCGACGGGCTGGGCCTGCGCGGCAACGACTCCGCGCCGGCCACGTTCCAGCGGGTGGCGGTGTCGGCGGGCGACTTGATCAGCGAGCCGGGGGAGGGCGCGGACACCATGCTGCAGGTGGTGCTGCCGTGGTTCGCGGTCGGGACCGCGGCCATGAGCCTCGGGCTCGCGCGCTCGGCCGTGGCGCTCACGCAGCTGCGCGACCTGCCTAACCTGCGGGCACGGCTCGCCGAGATGTCGTTGCGCACCGAGCAATCGCGCGCGTTGCTGGGGCACACGTTCGACCATCTCGAGACGGGCTCGGCGGCGGCACCGCTGTTCGTGCTGCAGTCGCGGCTGTCGGCGCTGCAGACGGCGGCAGACGTCACCGACCTCGCCATGAAGGCGTGCGGCGGCGCGGCGTTCTCCAAGCACCTGGGTCTCGAACGCGTGTTCCGCGATGCCCGCGCGGGCTGGGTCATGGCGCCGACGGTCGACCACCTGCTCGAGTTCACCGGCCGCGCCCTCACGGGCCTGCCGCTGTTCTGATCCCCGGTCACCCACGGAGCTCCCATCGATGCCCACACCCGTCCCCGCCGTGCCCGACGCGAAGCTGCGCGCGCTGCCCGCGCCCGAGGGCCACATCCGGCTCTACGCGGGCGACACCGCTTTCGCGGCGCGTGGCCGCGCGAGCCTCGATCCCGCGAGCGGGCATCCGAGCCCGCTCGAGCTGCTGCTCGGGGCACTCGCCGCGGACCTCGTGGCCGGCTTCGCACGGCACGCGCATCGTGCGGGCATGACCGTCCATGACTGCGAACTGCGGCTGGAAGGCCGGCTCGACAACCCGCTGGTCGCCTTGGGCGTGGTGGGCGAGAGCGGCACACCGGCGGTGCGGTCGGTCGCCGGGTCGTTCTACGTGAGCGGCGAGCCGGGACAGGAGCCGCTCGCGACGCTGTGGGAGTACACGCTCGCACAGTCCACGGTATACGCCACGCTCGCGCGCAGCGTGGACCTCGAGATCCAGCTGGTCCCCCAAGCCTGAAGGAGACGTCCATGCCCGCGGTTCGCCCCATTCTGGTCGGTGCCGTGATCTACGATCCCAAGGTCGCCGTAATCTGGGACATCATCACGCGGTTCTTCGCCTCGCACGGCTGTGCCATGGACTGCGTGTACTACACGAACTACGAGCTGCAGGTCGAGGCGTTGATCCAGCGCCACATCGACATCGCGTGGAACTCGCCGCTGGCGTGGGTCGATGCCCAGCGCCGCACGCAGGGCGCGTGCAGTGCGCTGGCCATGCGCGACACCGACTGCGACCGCGTCACGCACGTGCTCGTGCGCACGGACAGCGGCATCACGAGCGCCGAGCAGCTGCGCGGGCGCATCGTCGCCACGGGCGCCCTCGACTCGCCACAGGCCAAGCTGTTGCCGATCGAGCACCTGTCCGGGCTCGGGCTCGACCCCGAGCGCGACTACACGGTGCGCCGGCACGACGTGCTGGTGGGCAAGCACGGCGACCATGTGGGCGGCGAGCGCGACGCGCTCGACGACCTGCTCGCCGGGCGCGCCGACGCGGCGTGCGTGCTCGACCTGAACTGGGCGCTGTGGTCGGCGGACGGCACGGCCGACCCGGGGCAGGTGCGCGTGCTCACGAGCACGGCGCCGTTCGACCACTGCAACTTCACGGTCACGCCGGCATTCGACCGCGCCCGTGCCGCGCACTGGACGCGCGTGCTCCTGAGCATGGACTACGCGAATCCCGAGCACCGCGAGATGATGGACATGGAAGGCCTCAAGCGCTGGCTGCCCGGCCGCGCCACCGGCTATGACGCGCTCACGCGCGCCACGACGGCGCAGCATTTCTTCGACGAGATCGCGTGAGCGCGTTGCCGCGCTTCCCGGTCACCATGGTGGGCAGCTGGCCGCGCCGGCCCGAACTGCTGCGTGCGCTGCGCGAGCGCCGGCATGGCGAGCTCGGCGCGCCGGCGTTCACGCGCATCGCGCGCGACGGCGTGCGCGAGTGCGTCGCCGCGCAGGAGGCCGCGGGCGTGGACCTCGTCACCGACGGCGAGCAGACGCGCGACAACTTCTACTCGTTCGTGGCCGAACGGCTGGACGGCGTCCAGCTCATGACGCTGGCCGAGATGCTGGACCTGGTCGAGGACAAAGCGGGTTTCCAGCAGCTGCTCGACACGCTCGACGTGCCGGCGTTCGCGATCAGCAACCCCACGTGCGTGGCCGAGCTGTCTCTGCGCGAGCCCCTGGCGCTCGACGACCTCGAGTTCGTGCGCACGCTCACGGACCGCCCGGTGAAGGTGACGCTGCCGGGCCCGTACCTGCTCACGCGCGCCATGTGGGTGCCCGAGGCCACGGGGCGCGTGTACGCCAGCAAGGAAGCGCTCGGCGAGCACGTGGTCGCGATCCTCGCCGACGAAGTACGCCGGCTGGCCGCGGCGGGCGCCGCGTTCATCCAGCTCGACGAGCCCGTGCTCACGGAGCTGGTGTTCACCCAGGGCCGCACGCGCACGTTCATGTGCGCGGCACTCGCCGCGCGCAACGACCCGCAGGAGGAGCTGGCGTTCGCGGTCTCGCTGCTCACCCGCGTGTTGTCCGCTGCGGGAGGGACGCGCACCGGCGTGCACGTGTGCCGCGGCAACTGGAGCCGCGACGAGTCCACGCTGCTCGCGGGCTCTTACGCACCGCTGCTGCCGTGGTTCGCGCAGCTGCCGGCCACGCAGCTCGTGCTCGAGTACGCCACGCCGCGCGCGGGAGCGGTGCTGGCGGCCGGCGGCAAGGAGCTGGGGCTCGGGGTGGTGAACCCGCGCTCGGAGGAGGTCGAGACCCCGGAGCACATCGTGGCGCGTGTGCACGAGGCGATGCGCGTGGTACCCGCGGATGCGATCTTCCTCAACCCGGACTGCGGCTTCGGCACGTTCAGCGCCCGGCCCATGAACCCACCCGAGGTGGCGCAGGCGAAGCTCGCGGCCATGTCCGAGGCCGCCCGGCGGTTGCGCGCGGGATAGCCGAGGGGCCCGGGCGGCATCGCCCGGGCCCCGTTCGTTCGACTGCCGCTCGCGGCGGCGTCAGACCGCGACTTCGGTGACCTCGCCGGTGTCGAGGTCGAGCGTGAAGTGCCACGTCCCGTTGATCACCAGCGGCACCAGGTTCGTGCCGTTGAACGTGACGACGGCGGTGGCCATGAAGTGCTCGTTGGCGCTGCCGTCCGGGCCCTCGATGCTCTTGCTCACGTCGAGCGACCAGGTGGCCGAGCCGCTCAGCGGGTGATTGGATTCGATGGGCTTGGTCTCGACCACGTCATGGAAGCCACCCGTGGCGTAGGCGCGCACCGAGGCCGAGCCGTCGGGGCCGGTGTACTGGTAAGACACCGTGTCGTTCTCGGACGCGTTCGTGTGCAGCTGCTCCTGCAGCGTCGAGATGCCGTCGACGTCCAGGTGACCGGCCGTGCCCAGCGACATCGTGGCGTTGGGACCGGTGTAGGTACCCGAACCGTGCGAATCGGCGACCATGCGCGTGGTCGTGAGCGGATTGTAGAACTCCTGCTCGGTGCCCACGGCGTTGAACCAGTGGATCGCGAACGTCCAGCTGAAGCCTTCGCCCACGATGGTCGTCTCGGCCGCCGCGGCGTTCGGCGTGGCACCGCGCATCTGGGCGAAGCCGGCGGGCCCCTGAGCCATGAGCGCGCTCGGGACCGGGCTCGGCGAACCGCCAGCCATGATGAGCGCGGCGGCCTGCACCGCGGCGTCATTGGCCTGCGTGGCGTTGATGGGTGCGGGGGCCGTGGTCCGGCCCGACTTACTGCAGCCGGTGAGCATGAACGCGCACGCGAGCAGTGCCATGGGCACGACTCGCGACACCGCGGAGGGGATTCGCATGGGACCTCCAACTTCGGGATGAGGATGACGGGGGGGCGGGATGGCTCCGGGCACACACGGAACCCGCGGCTCACGCAAGCCTGATGCCGTCTGGATGGCGCCCGCTGGCGCGCGTACGCGAGGTCGCCAAACGTTTGTGCCCCAACGCTTAAGGCGCTGTAGTAAAAGTGGCGGTCGAGCTGCCACGGCGGGCGCCAACGCCACATCCGAGTTCGAACTGCGCGTTGCTGTATTGCGTTCCGCGCTCGACACCCTTTCCGGGCGGCGCGGGCCCGTCCTGAGCCCGCGTCGTGGATCCGCGCCCAGAACTCTTCACGAGCTGGCGGCGCGGGATCGGACATTCGACCAGTTGGTCATTGACCCGGGCCCTCTGGCGCGAGAGTCTTCTCTGACGCGTGCCGTGCTCCCTGCCGGGCCGGCCGCCTCCGGTGAGCCGTCGGACTCCCCCCGCGACACGATGGCGTGCCGCGCCTCCTGCGCCCGACCGGATTGGATCGCCATCCTGAGTCCTGCACCTTGTCGATGTACCGGATCCTCGCGTGTGCCCCCCGCACCGTGCTCCCGGCCCCGCGCTCGCGCACCGTCAGCCCGAAGTCCCATGCCACGCACCCCACGTGGGGGGCACAGCACCGAACCCCTGGCCACCGGACTCGGTCGCCGGCCGCCCTCTCCGGGGAGGACCCATGTCGCTCGCACGCCGTCGCATCGCACCACGCCTCGTGACCGCGCTGCTCGCGCTGTGCCTGCTGCCGGGGCTGGCGCAGGCTCAAGCGACCATCGACGTGGGCCCGCCGGACCACGCGCTCACCACCGGTCAGCCGCAGGCCACGTTCCCCGTGACCCTCACGCGCGCAACCGCGACACCCGTGCTGGGATTCAGCGTCTCGTTCACCCGTTCGGGCAACCTCACTCTGCCGGCGGGCACCGCCAGCATCGTGGCCGGTACGTTCCTCACCGCCACCGGCGCCACGGCCACACTTCAGGTCCGCGACCTGGGCGGTGGGCACTTCGCCGCCGACGGCGTGACGCTCGGCTCGCCGTGTGGGAGCACGGCGCTCGGGGGAACGCTGTTCACGATCAGCGTCGCGAGCCCGAGCGGTGCCGGCACGGGGACGATCACGATCGACGCGGTGTCGCTGCGCGACTGTACGAACCAGGCGCTCAGCGCGGTCGCGGGCACCAACGGGAGCGTGAGCATCGACCAGTCGCCGCCCGCTGTCACGGTCGTGTCGCCGAACGGCGGCGAGACCTTCGACGCCGGCGCGACGCACTCGATCCTGTGGAGTGCCAGTGATGCCGAGGGCGTCGCGAGCATCGACCTCGAGTGGTCCGGCGACGCCGGCAGCACGTGGTCGCCCATCGCCATCGGGCTCGGCAACAGTGGTTCGTTCCCATGGCCAGTGCCCGAAGCGTCGACCGCCATCGCGCTCGTGCGGGCCACAGCGCACGACGGAAATGGCAATACGGCGGCCGATGTCAGCGACGCCGTGTTCGCGGTGCGCGGCACGACCAGCACCGGCCTGAGCGCGGCGCCGCAGCCCGGTGTGTTGCTCGAGGACGTGGCGCTCACGGCGGTCGTCACGCCGAGCGCGGCCGCCGGCACGGTGGAGTTCTTCCAGGGCAGCACGCTGGTCGGCAGCGCCACGCTGGCGGCGGGGAGCGCCGTGCTGCACACCTCCGGGCTCGCGATCGGCTCACTACCGCTGAGCGCCACCTACGGCGGGAGCACGGTGCGACAGCCGTCCAGTTCGGCGGCCCTCGCGTTCGAGGTGCAGGCGAAGATCGTCGCGACCGCCGGCCCGAACGGCAGCATCGCGCCGGCGGGTACGGTGCTCACGAGCATGAACAGCACTCCGTCGTTCGCGCTGCTGCCGGACGCCGGCTACCACGTGGCCAGCGTCACGGTCGATGGTGGTGCCGTCGCCACGATCTCGCCCTACACGTTCGCAGCCGTGACCAGCAACCACACCATCGATGTGCAGTTCGAGGCGAATCCGCCGGTCCCCGCCATCACCACGCTGGCCGCGAGCACCGTCCGCACCGGCAATGGCCCGCTCGGCATCCAGCGCATCCGCCTCACTTGGTCGCCGGTCGCACCCGGCTCCACGGTCGAGGTGTGGCGCGCGCCGTTCGGCAACTATCCCGAGTACGACGACGGCCCCACGCCGGGCTCCGTGCCGGCGATCCCCAGCTACCCGCCGCCCTCGCCGTGGGTGCTCACCTCGGTCACCGCGTCCGGCCAGGATGATCTGCCACCCGCACGCGACTTCTACTACCACGTGGCGTTCGTGACTGACGGCTTCGGCACACGCTCGCCGGTATCCAATCGTACCGCAGGCGCTCTGGCCTATGCGCTCGGTGACATCAGCGATGGCCTGAGCGCGGGGTTCGGGGACAACCGTGTGTTCGTGGCCGACCTGTCGTTGCTCGGGAGTGTCTACGGTCGGACGTTGGTACCGGGGGACGCGGCCAACTTCGTGGACATCGGACCGACCACGAACTTCTCGGTGAACGCACGGCCGACCACGGACAACGTCATCAACTTCGAGGACCTGGTGTTGTTCGGGCTCAACTTCGATCAGGTCTCCGCGCCGGCGACGGTCGCCAGTGCCACGGGCGCGGAACGCGATGAGGTGCGCCTGGACGGCGCGACCGAGGTCGCCGCCGGCGAGCAGTTCGACGCCCGGCTCGTCATGCGCGGCACCGGCGCGGTGCACGCGGGTTCGGTCGCACTCGGTTGGGACCCGGACGTGATCGAGTGGGTCACGCATGCCCCCGGCGCGTTCGCGTCAGACGGGCGCGCCGTCGTGCTGTCGCCGGGGCCGGGCACGGTCGACTTCGCCGTCCTGGGCGCGCACGGGCCCGGCGTGACGGGAGAGAGCGAACTCGCCACCCTCACGTTCCGCGCCCGGCGCGCCGGTCCCACGGGCCTGCGCATCGCGCGCGTGCTCGCGCGCGACACCCACAACCAGCCCATCGCGCTCGCCAACGCCAATGGTGGCTCGTCGGGTCCGGCGCTCAAGACCGCGCTCGCCGCACCTCGGCCGACGCCGTCCAGCAGCCAGACGGAGGTCGCGTTCACGCTCGGCGCGCGCACGCACGTGCGACTCGCACTGCACGGGGTCGACGGGCGGCGCATCCGCACGCTCCTGGACGAAGCACGCGAGGCCGGCGAACACCGGCTCGAATGGGACGGTCGCGACGACGCGGGTCGGGCCGTTCCGGCTGGCGTCTACTACCTGCGCTTCACGAGTGAGCAGGGCAGCTCGACGCGCAAACTGACTTACCTGCACTGAGACACCAGCTCGATCGGACCGGACCGTGAGACGGCCGGGGTAGTCCCACCTCCATTGGAGAGTCCCTTCGCCCTGATCAGACCCCGGACTCGGGGCCCACGCGGCGAAGCGACACTCGCGAGAAGGATCCGACATGACCCACATCCCCGGACAGCCAACTCAATCGTGCGTGCCGGTGCGAGCGACACTCGGACTGCTGTGGAGCCTCCTGCTCCTGGCCATTGCTTCGCCCGCGAGCGCACTCAACGCCATCCAGATCGAGAACGCGCTGCCGGGCACACCCGCCGCAACGTGGGACATCACCGGCGCGGGCGACCCCAGCATCCAGGGCTTCGCCACCGACATCAGCGTGAATCGCGGTGGCACGATCACCTTCAAGATCCAGACCGATGCGGCCGCGTATCACATCGACATCTACCGGTTGGGCTACTACCAGGGCGCTGGCGCGCGCCAGCAGGGCAGTGGCGTCGTCACGGCCTCGCTGCCGCAGACGCAGCCCGCGCCGCTCACCGATGCCGCCACCGGGCTCATCGACTGCGGCAACTGGAGCGAGTCCGCGCACTGGGACGTGCCGGGCACCGCCGTCTCGGGCATCTACATCGCCCGGCTCGTGCGTGACGACACGCAGGGCGCCAGCCATGTCGCGTTCATCGTCCGCGACGACGCGGCCACGGGTGGCATCCTGTTCAAGACCGCCGATGCCACGTGGCAGGCGTACAACGGCTACGGCGGCAACAGCCTTTACGTGGGCACCGCGCCGCGCTCGAACGGCAATGCCGCCAAGGTGAGCTACAACCGCCCGTTCCTCACGCGCGCCGGCGGTGGGGGCAGCGGCTCGTCCGAGGACTGGCTGTTCAATGCCGAGTACCCCATGGTGCGCTGGCTGGAGTCGAACGGCTACGACGTGCGCTACACCACCGACGTCGACGCCGACCGATCGCCCGCCGCGCTGCTGCAGGCCCAGGTGCTGCTCACGGCCGGACACGACGAGTACTGGTCCGGGGGCGAACGCGCGGCGTTCGAGGCGGCCCGCGCGGCCGGTGTGCATCAGGCGTTCTTCACGGGTAACGAAGTGTACTGGAAGACGCGTTGGGAGCCCAGCATCGACGGTCCCGGTACGGCACATCGTACTTTGGTCTGCTACAAAGAGGGTACGCTCGGCGAGAACAACTGTGGTGGCCGCTGCGACCCGCTCGCGGGGGCGTGGACCGGGTTGTGGCGCGACGGCTGCGCGTTCCCCACGCTCGATGGCTGCCGGCCCGAGAACGCACTCACCGGGCAGATCAGCTGGCTGGGCACCACGGCCGCGATCACCGTACCCGACACTTACAAGTCGCTGCGCTTCTGGCGCGACACGGCCGTGGCGGCACTGGGAGCGGGGCAGACGCACACACTGCCGACGGGCACGCTGGGTTACGAGTGGGACTACGAGCAATTCGCCGCCAACTACCCGAGCGGCCGCATCAAGCTGTCCTCGACCGCCAACTCGGGCCAGACGCACCACCTGTCGCTCTACCGGCACACGAGCGGCGCGCTGGTATTCGGTGCGGGGACGGTGCAGTGGTCGTGGGGTCTCGATGCCACGCATGATCGCGGCAATGAGCCCGCCAGCCTGACCATGCAGCAGGCCACGGTGAACCTGTTCGCGGACATGGGCGTGCAGCCCGAGACGTTGCAGCCCGGCCTGGTCGCCGCCACCGCGTCGGCGGATGCGCTCGCGCCGGCCTCGACGGTCTCGTTGCCGCTGGCCGGGGCCTCCATTCCAAGTGGCACGCCGTTCACCATCACCGGCAGCGCGGCCGAGGTCGGTGGCGGCGTGCTGGTGGGTGTCGAGGTCTCCACCGATGGCGGTGCGACCTGGCAGTCGGCGACCGGCACGACCGTATGGAGCCTGTCGTGGACGCCCAGCACGCTCGGCGCCGTGACGATCATGAGCCGCGGTTTCGATGACAGCGGCAACCTGGAGAGCACGGCCGGACCGGGCGCCAACGTCATCACCGTGACGGTGACCACGGCACCGCCTCCGGCCTGTCCGTGCACGGTCTTCCAGCCGGGAGATGCTCCCACCAACCCACTCAACAACGACGGCCAGCCGATCGAGCTGGGCATGAAGTTCCGCAGCAGCGTCGACGGCACGGTGACCGCGATTCGCTACTACAAGGGGGCGGGCACCACGGGCACGCATCTGGGGCACCTGTGGAGTGCTGCTGGTGTGCAGCTCGCCGAGGTCACGTTCACGGGGGAGACGGCGTCCGGGTGGCAGGAGGCGACCCTGTCGTCACCGGTCGCGATCACCGCGAACACCACCTACGTCGTGTCCCAGCACAGCGCGAGCGGGGACTACCCGTTCACGAACCCGTACTTCACGAGCGCGGTCGTGAACGGCCCGCTGCGCGCACTCGCGAACGGTGAGGAGGGCCCGAACGCGGTCTACGCCTACACGGCCGCACCCTCGTTCCCGACCAGCAACTTCCAGAGCAGCAACTACTTCGTCGACGTCGTGTTCGCCACGGCGGCAGGCCCCGATGTCACCCCGCCCACCGTGACCTCGACCGTGCCGGCTGCCGGCGCGAGCGGCGTGGTCGTGGGCACCTCGGTGGCCGCGGTGTTCAACGAGCCGCTCGACCCCCTCACGGTGACCGGTGCGAACGTCGTGGTCACCGGCCCGGGCGCGACCGTGGTGCCGGGGAGCGTGTCCTATCTGTCGGCAACCCGCACGGTGCAGTTCGTGCCCGCGGCCGCGCTGGCGTATTCGACCCTCTACACCGTCACACTCACCGGTGGCCCCGGCGGACTCGCGGACGCCGCCGGCAATGCACTCGCCGCCAACGGAACGTGGACCTTCACGACCGGCGCGCCGCCGCCACCACCGCCCAGCGAGGGGCCGGGTGGGCCGATCCTCGTGATCAGTTCGGCCGCGAACCCGTTCAGCCGCTACCCGGTCGAGATCCTGCGCACCGAAGGGCTCAATGCGTTCACCGCCATGGACCTGTCGCTCGTCACGCCGGCGCTGCTCACGTCCTACGACGTGGTCGTGCTCGGAGAGTGCGCGCTCTCGAGTGGCGACGTCACCATGCTCTCGGACTGGACGGCTGCCGGCGGCACGCTCATCGCATTCCGGCCCGACGCACAGTTGGCGCCGCTCCTGGGACTCACGCCGGCCGGCGGCACGCTCGCGAACGGCTACCTGCTCGTGAACACCGCCACCGCCCCGGGCACCGGCATCGTGTCGCAGACCATGCAGTTCCATGGCAGCGCCGACCTTTACACGCTCTCGGGTGCCAGTGCCGTGGCGACGCTCTACTCGGACGCCAGCACGCCGACGTCGAACCCGGCCGTGACGATGCACAGCGTGGGCAGCAACGGCGGCCGTGCGATCGCGTTCACGTACGACCTCGCGCGTTCGGTGGTGTACACGCGCCAGGGCAACCCGGCGTGGACGGGCACCAAGCGCGACGGCCAGATCGAACCCATCCGCTCCGACGACCTGTTCTACGGCCCGGCGGCCGCGGATCCGCAGCCCGACTGGATCGACTTCAACAAGATCGCCATCCCGCAGGCCGACGAACAGCAGCGCCTGCTCGCCAACGCGATCACGCTCGGCAACCTGCACCGTATGCCGCTGCCGCGCTTCTGGTACCTGCCCAAGGGCCTGAAGGCCGCCATCGTCATGACCGGCGACGATCACGGTGACGCGGGCATGCAGCCGCGTTTCGACATCTATCGCGCCCAGAGCCCGCCTGGCTGCTCGGTCGACGACTGGGAGTGCGTGCGCGCCACGGGCTATCTGTATCTGGGCACGGCGTTCACTCCGGCGCAGGCGACGTTCTACAAGAACCTGGGCTTCGAGGTGTCGCTGCACATCAACACCAACTGCGCGCGCTACACGCCCGCGGAGTACGAGAACTTCGTGGCGTCGCAGTCCGCGGCGTTCACGAACCTCTACCCGGACATCCCGTTGGTCTCGAACCGCAACCACTGCATCGCGTTCCCGGACTGGAGCACCACGCCCGAGGTCGAGTCCGCGCACGGCATCCGCTTCGACACCAACTACTACTACTGGCCGGCGGCGTGGGTGCAAGACCGCCCGGGCCTGTTCACCGGCTCGGGCATGCCCATGCGTTTCGCCAAGCTCGATGGCACGCTCATCGACGCCTACCAGGCCGTCACCCAGATGCCGGATGAAGCGGGGGAGAGCTTCCCGGCCTTCTGCGACGCGCTCCTCGACCGCGCCAACGGCCCCGAGGGCTACTACGGCGTGTTCACCACGAACATGCACTTCGACCAGGCCTCGCATGCGGGCTCGGATGCCATCGTCGCCTCGGCGCAGGCGCATGGCGTGCCGGTCGTATCCTCGCAGCAGATGCTCGAATGGCTCGATGGCCGCAACAGCTCGTCGTTCGGGAACCTGGCGTGGACGGCCAACCAGCTGTCGTTCTCGCTCGCGGTGGGCAGCGGCGCGCGCAACCTGCGCGGCATGCTGCCGCTGTTCGCCGCCACCGGTCAGCTCACCACCCTGACGCGCGCCGGCAACCCGGTCACGTTCACCACCGAGACGATCAAGGGCATCGCGTACGCGTTCTTCCCGGCCGACGCGGGGGCCTACGCCGCCACCTATGAGGTCGACACGTCGCCGCCGGTCGTCTCGACGCTCACCGCCACGCCCACGAGCGGCACGACGGCCACCATCACGTGGACGACCGACGAGCCGTCCGATTCGCAGGTCGAGTACGGCACGTCGCCGGGTTCTCTCACGCTGACCGCGGGCTCGTTGCCGCTCGTGACTTCGCACAGCGTGACGCTCAGCGGCCTCGCCGCTGGCGCCACGATCCACTATCGCGTGCGTTCGACCGATGCCGCCGCGAACGAGGCGACCGAGCCGGCGCCGCCGGCCGCACCCGCCACGTTCACGCTGCCCGCGACGCCGTGCTTCGTCGATGCGACCGCGGCCGACTTCGCGCAGGGCACCCCGGACGCGGGCACGGCGATCGCGCTCACGAACGATGGCGAGGTCATCCTCGCACCCGCCGTGCTGGCCGACTTCGACGGCGGCACCCTGCCAGCGGGCTGGACCTCTGGCGCCTGGAACGCGGGCGGGGCAGCCACCGTCGCGACCGGCGTGCTGTCGATCGATGGCGCGCGCGCTTACACCACGGCCAGCTTCGGCCCGGGACGCTCGCTCGAGTTCCGCGCCACGTTCAGCGCCACGACGTTCCAGAACATCGGCTTCGCGACCGACGGCGACTTCAACAGTCCGTGGGTGGTCATCGGTCAGGGCAGTGCGCCCGGGAGCGTTTATGCGCGCATGGACGGCGCGGGCGACGTGCTCATCAGCAACGAGGACACGAAGGGCTTCGTGACGGTGGACGCGCTGCAGTTTTTGCCCGAGGGCGAGGTCGTGGCTT
>JBEBGT010000452.1:0-3493 GCA_040081365.1 Candidatus Eiseniibacteriota bacterium
GCGTCCACATAAGCCGCACCGTCACCCGTCTGCTTGTCGAACGGGTTCTTGAAGTTCGAGCCACCACCGGGCAGGTTCGTCGCGATCTCGGTGACCGTGGGCGCGTACACGCCATCGTTCGCCACGCCGTAGTCCTCGGCGGCGAGCTGGAACGTGTGCATGTTGGCCTTGACCGAACCTTCCTTCGCGCGGTTCTGCATGGCGATGAAGTTCGGGATCGCGATGGCGGCGAGGATACCGATGATCACGACCACGATCATCAGCTCGATCAGCGTGAAGCCCTTCTGCGACTTGGTCATGATCACAGCCTCCCTTTGGGGTTTCTCTACTTCGGCAGTCCCGTGTTGCTTCCAGGGTCCGCATCACACTCCGCAAACGCTGTGCCATGGGGCACATGTCCGCCTCGTGAGTCGTCTGGCCCTTTGCTGTCATACACTTACGTCACTACCTGAGAACGGCCTCCCGGCGGGCGCACGACCCGGTCGGGCGGAAATCAGCCGCCCCGACCAGTGTTCGTGCGCAATGCAACACCGGTCATGCAGCGTGCTCGTCCCGCTCCTGCATCATGTCGTCGACGTCCGCATCGGACGCCATGCCCTTCCCCGGCTTCTCGATGCCGTAGCCGATCAGCTTGCGGTACAGGGTCGAGGCGTTGATCCCGAGCAGCTCGCTCGAGCGCTTCTTCTGCCAGCGGGTGAAGTTGAGTACCTTGAGGATGTACTCCTTCTCCAGCTCCTCCAGCGTCATGTTGGGCGAGTCGATGACCAGGCTGCCCTTCTGGCTGTGACCGAAACGGATCTTGTCCGGCAGGTCCTCGGGCTTGATGACACCGCCCTCGTCCAGGATGAGCGAGCGCTCCATGACGTTCTCGAGCTCACGCACGTTGCCCGGCCAGTCGTACTTCATGAGCAGGTCCATCGCGTCCTTGTTCACGATCTTCGGCGTCCCGCCCTTGGCGTGACGCTTCAAGAAGTGATCCACCAGCAGCGGGATGTCGTCGCGACGCTGGCGCAATGCCGGCATGCGCAGCGGGATCACGTTCAAGCGGAAGAACAGGTCGGCGCGGAAGCGGCCCTCGGCCACTTCGCGCTCGAGATCGACGTTCGTGGCCGCCACCAGGCGGCAGTCGATCTTCACCGACTGCGTGCCGCCGACCGGGATGATCTCGCGCTCCTGCAGGGCGCGCAGCAGCTTGACCTGCGTGGCCAGCGGCATCTCCCCGACTTCGTCCAGGAAGAAGGTGCCGCCCTCGGCCACCAGGAACAGGCCCGGCGTGTCCTTGACCGCGCCCGTGAACGACCCCTTCACGTGGCCGAACAGGTTCGACTCGAGCAGGTCGCGCGGGATCGCGCCACAGTTGATGCTCACGAACGGACCCGTGGCGCGCCGGCTGCGATAGTGGATCTCCCGGGCGATGAGCTCCTTGCCGGTGCCCGAATCGCCCTGGATCAAGATCGTGGCTTCGCTGTCCGCGACCTTGTCCACCATCTTGAACACGCGCACCATCTCCTCGGACGAGCCGATGATGGCCTTCTCCTCGTGTCCCTTCTTGAGCTCGCGCTTCAGGAACTGGTTCTCGTTCTTGACCTTGCGCATCTCGAGCGCGTTGCGCACGGCGAGACGGATCTCGTCGTTCTTCGCGTTCTTGAGCAGGTACTGGAACGCACCCAGGTTCACGGCGTCGATCGCCGACTGCTGCGAGGCGTAAGCCGTCATCAGCACGACGGGGATGTTCGGGTCGTGCTTCTTGATGCCCTGCAGCAGCTGGATCCCGTCCATTCCCGGCATCTTGATGTCGCTGATGACGACGTCGAACGGCTCCATGCGGATCTTGTCGAGCGCGTCACGACCACTGTTCACGGTCGTGACCTGATAACCTTCCTTCCGGAGGACGATCCCCAGGAACTGGGTCATGCTCTGCTCGTCGTCGACCACCAGGATCTTCTCGGCAGCCATGGACTCACCTCTCTGGATTGCGGATGTGACGGTGATCACGCCGCCGAGGCCAGTGCCGCCTCGAGCACGGGCAACATCACCCGTGCCGTGGTGCCCTGACCGGCCACGCTCTCGAGGGTCAGCACGCCACCGTGGCGCTCGACGATCCGTTGTGCGATCGCCAGCCCCAGGCCCGTACCGCCCCGCTTGGTTGTGAAAAACGGTTCGCCGACGCGATGGAGGTCCTCGGCCACGATGCCGGGCCCGTCGTCGCGGAACTCCACCGCGACGGAGTCCGGGCTGCGCGCCACCCACGTCACCGTGAGCGTTCCGCGCTCCCCGAGCGCCTCCATGGCGTTCGCTGCAAGGTTCAACCACACTTGGCGCATCTGTTCGGCATCCACGGCCACGCGGGCATCACCCGGCCCCGCTTCGAACTCGATGCGGACGTTCTCCCCGCGCCGCGGATCGTGGCGCAGCGAACCCACCAGGTCCGCAAGCTGGTCGGCGAGCACGACGGGCTCCAAGGCCAGGTCGCGTTCGCGCGAGTAATTGAGCAGGTCCGTGACGAAGCGGTTCAGGCGCGCCGATTCGCGTGCGACGAGGTCCATGAGTTCGGCGGATTCGCCCTCGAGCTTGAGCTCGCGTTGCAGCACCTCGACCGAACCGCTGATGGGCTTGAGCCCGTTGCGGAGCTCGTGCGCGATGCCGGCGGCGAGTGCACCGACCTCGGCGAGTGTCTCGTTGCGCCGCGCGCGACGTTCCATGTCACGGACGTCGGTGAGGTCCTGGAACACGGCCACGACGCCGGTCATCTGGCCTTCGTGGGTAAGCACGTTCGTGGAGGCTCCGAGCGGCAGCGAACGGCCCCCGACGCCCGTGACCTCGAGCTCGGCGCGAGCGCGGCCGCGATTGCGTTCGCGCGAGTCCTGCACGAGGTCGCGCAGCGCCGACAGCCGCGCCGGCAGGGCCTCGGCCAGCGCTCGTCCCTGCAGGTCCGAGGCCCGCACGCCCAGCACCTGCTCGGCCGCGGGGTTCAAGTAGCCGATCACGCCGCCGGCATCGACCGTCATGAGCCCGGTCGCCAGATGGCGCAGGATCGCATCGTTGTCGATGCGCACACGGGAGAGCTCACGCTCGGTGCGTGCGAGCTCACCGGCCGTGCGCTGCACGCGTTCGCCCAGCACGCCCGCAAGGACGCCGACGATGGTGAGGAACGTCACCATGAGCTCCGGCCGCACCATCGCATCGACGTCGGTGCCGAGCGGCCGGGCCAGCAACGGCAGCACCAGGAATCCGGTGCAGGCGCCCGCCGCCGCCAGGAGGCCGCCCGCGACGCGACCCAGCACACCGCCGGTGATGACCACCAGGGCGTAGAACAGCACGAACTGGCTGCCCCGGCCGCCGGTGTAGGCCGCCAGCCAGGTCACCAGCATGAGGTCGACGCCGAGCTGGGCGGCGGTCTGCACCGCCCAGCCGCGTTCCATGCGGCCGCCCAGCATCCACGCCACGGACACGCCCGCGATCGCACCGAACGCGAGCACGAGCAGCGCCATCG
>JBEBGT010000453.1:0-3486 GCA_040081365.1 Candidatus Eiseniibacteriota bacterium
CTATGCTCCAGCGTTCAACCACCCGTATTCGGCAGTGCCCGCACACCTTCCGGCCATCCGGCCGGCGCCTCGGCGCGAAGTTCGCGCGGCGACCCGGTGGCCGGGCGAGAGCGCCGCCACTGCCGGCGGCAGGACAAGGACGCCATGAGCATCAAGCCGGACCACGCTGCCCTCAACGAACGCCGCGAGACCGAACGCTTCAGCCTCAACATGCTGATCGGCTTCAAGCGCCAGCTCCCCGACGGCGACCCCGTCGAGACCCGCGAATGGCTCGAAGCCCTGGACGGGGTCGTCGAGACGCAGGGCCGTGAACGCGCGGACTTCCTGCTGCGCCGCGTCCTGAAGCGCGCCCGCCAGCTGAGTGTCGGTCTGCCGGGCCTGGTGCAGTCGCGTTACATCAACACCATCTCGCCCGAGCAGGAGCCGTCGTTCCCGGGTGACGAAGAGATGGAGAAGCGCATCCGCCGCATCATCCGCTGGAACGCCGCGGCCATGGTCGTGCGCGCGAATCACAAGTTCAATGGGCTCGGCGGCCACCTGTCCACGTACGCGTCGGCAGCGAGCCTCTACGAGGTCGGCTTCAACCACTTCTTCCGCGGCAAGGACGACGGCGGCTCGGGCGACCAGGTGTTCTTCCAGGGCCACGCCGCACCCGGCGTGTACTCGCGCGCGTTCCTCGAGGGCCGGCTGTCCGAAGCGCAGCTCGAGCACTTCCGGCGCGAGACCGAGGCCGGCAAGGGACTGTCGAGCTACCCGCACCCGCGGCTTATGCCCGAGTTCTGGGAGTTCCCCACGGTGAGCATGGGCCTCGGGCCCATGAACGCCATCTACCAGGCGCGCTTCAACCGCTACCTGTCGGCGCGCAAGCTGGCCGACACCTCGAACTCGCGCGTGTGGGCGTTCCTGGGCGACGGCGAGATGGACGAACCCGAGGCGACCGGCGCGCTCACGCTGGCCTCGCGCGAGGGGCTCGACAACCTGACGTTCGTCATCAACTGCAACCTGCAGCGCCTGGACGGTCCGGTGCGCGGCAATAGCAAGGTCATCCAGGAGCTCGAGGCCATCTTCACCGGCGCGGGCTGGAACGTCATCAAGGTCATCTGGGCGCGCGAGTGGGACTCGCTGCTGGCCCAGGACTACGATGGCGTGCTGGTGGACCGCATGAACGACACGGTGGACGGCGACTGGCAGAAGTACGTGATCGAGTCCGGCGCCTACATCCGCGAGCACTTCTTCGGGGCCGATCCCCGCTTGCTCAAGATGGTCGAGTCCCTGAGCGACGACCAGATCAAGCACCTGCGCCGCGGTGGCCACGATTACCGCAAGGTGTATGCCGCCTATGCCGCGGCCGTCGCGCACAAGGGCCGCCCCACGGTGATCCTGGCGCACACGGTGAAGGGCTGGACGCTCGGCTCGGGCGCCGAGGCGCGCAACATGACGCACCAGAAGAAGAAGTTGGACCAGGAAGAGCTCATGAAGTTCCGCGACACGCTGCAGCTGCCGATCTCGGACAAGAAGATCTTCGAAGCACCGTTCTTCCACCCCGGCGCCGACAGCCCCGAGGTGAAGTACCTGCTCGAGCGCCGCAAGTCGCTGGGCGGTGGCGTGCCGAAGCGCGTCGTGCGCACGAAGCCGCTGCCCGCACCCGGCCCCAAGGTGTTCAACGAATTCGACGGCGGCACCGGCGAGACGCAGTTGGTGTCGACCACCATGGTGTTCGGCAAACTGCTGCGCAATCTCATCCGCGACCCGAACTACGGCAAGCTCGTGGTGCCGATCATCCCCGACGAGGCACGCACGTTCGGCATGGAAGTGCTGTTCCGCGAGGTCGGCATCTATCAGCCGTTCGGCCAGAAGTACGACCCGGTCGATTCCAAGCTGGTGCTGTCGTACACCGAGAAGGCCGACGGCCAGTTACTCGAGGAAGGCATCAACGAGGCGGGCTCGATCGCGTCGTTCACGGCCGCGGGCACGGCGTACGCCACGCACGGCGCCAGCACGATCCCGTTCTACATCTTCTATTCCATGTTCGGCTTCCAGCGCACCATGGACCAGATCTGGGCGTTCGGCGACGCACGCGGCCGCGGCTTCCTGCTGGGCGCGACGGCCGGGCGCACCACGTTGAACGGTGAGGGCCTGCAGCACGAGGACGGCCACAGCCACCTGTTGGCGAGCGCGGTCCCCAACTGCATGGCGTACGATCCGGCCTTCGCCTACGAAGTCGCCGCCCTGGTGAAGGAAGGCCTGCGCCGCATGTACGAGAAGGGTGAGGACATCTTCTATTACCTCACGCTCTTCAATCAGGATTACTCCATGCCGGCGAAGCCGGAGGGCATCGACGAGGGGCTGCTCAAGGGCCTGTATCGCTACAAGGCCTCGGCGTCCAAGGCGAAGACCAAGGCGCAGATCCTGGGCTCGGGTCCGCTCATGCTGCAGGCGCTGCGCGCGCAGGACATGCTGGCCGAGAAGTGGGACGTCGCCGCCGACGTGTGGAGCATGACCAGCGCCCAGCAGTTGCGGAACGACGCGCTGGCCGTGGAGCGCTGGAACCGCCTGCACCCCACCGACAAGCCGCGCGTGCCGTACGTCACGCAGGCGCTGAGCGGTGCCGAGGGACCGGTGGTGGTGACCAGCGACTGGATCAAGTCGGTGAACGACATGCCGGCGCGCTGGATCCCCAACCGCTTCGTGGCCCTGGGCACCGATGGCTACGGCCGCAGCGACACGCGCGAAGCCCTGCGCCGTCACTTCGAGACCGACGCCGAGCACGTGGTGGTGGCGACGCTGCATGCGCTCATGCAGGACGGCAAGGTGAAGCCCGAGGTGGTGGCGAAGGCCATCCAGGAGTACGGGCTGGCCGCCGACATCGTGGACCCGCGCGACGCTTGATCGCGCGCCCGTCCGCTGGACCGCGCCCCCGTGAGCCCCGCGCTCACGGGGGCGTTTCACTCATCCGCCGCCGGCCCCTTGACTCCGGGCGGCGAGGAGCCGATATGAAGGTGTGCTCATCACCCTGATCGCCATCTTCGGCGCCCTGCTCGCCCTGCTGCCCCTGGCGCACGTGCTCTATGCGCGTGCGGTGCGTCGGCGCTTCCCCATGAGCGGCGACGTCATGGTGCTGGACGGCGTGCCGCTGCATTACACGAGCGGCGGCTCGGGCCCGCCCGTGGTGCTGGTGCACGGCGCGAACGGCACCTGGAACGATTTCCCGGCCGAACTCATCGCCGAACTCGCACACACGCACACCGTGATCGCAGTCGACCGCCCCGGACACGGCTGGAGCCACGCTGCCCCCGGACGGCTCGGGCTCGCCGAGAACGCAGCCGCGCTCACGACGGTGCTGCGCTTGCTGCGGCTCACGGACGTCACGCTGGTCGGCCACTCGTACGGCGCCGCAGTGGCGATGGCCGCCGCGATCGATGCCCCCGAGCTGATCAGGCACGTGGTCGCCGTCACGCCCTGCACGGCGCTCGACCGCCGCAACGC
>JBEBGT010000454.1:0-3477 GCA_040081365.1 Candidatus Eiseniibacteriota bacterium
TTGCCCAGTTCGAAGCGCGCGACCATGGCTTCGAGGTCGCGCGCCTGCTGCGACATCGACTCCGCGGTGGCACTGAGCTCCTCGGTCTGGGCTGCGGCGGTCTGCGTCATGCGGTCCATCTCGCTGACCGCCGTGCTGACCTGCTGCACGCCGGTACTCTGCTCGCGGCTCGCCGAAGCGATCTCCGCGACGATGGTGCTGAGGTGCTTCACGGAGTCCACGATGCCGTGCAGGGTCTCGCCGGACTGATTGACCAACTTGGTGCCCTCGTCGATCTGACGCACGGAGTCCTGGATCAGCGCCTTGATCTCGGCGGCCGCCTTGGCCGAACGCTGGGCCAGGTTACGGACCTCGGACGCCACGACCGCGAAGCCGCGGCCCTGCTCACCGGCCCGGGCGGCCTCGACGGCGGCGTTCAAGGCCAGCAGGTTGGTCTGGAACGCGATCTCATCGATCGTGGTGATGATGGCCGCGATCTCGCGGCTGCGGGCGTTGATCTCGCTCATCGCGTTCACCGCTGAGCCGACCACACGGCCGCCCTGTTCGGCCACGTCGCGTGAGGAGCCGGCCACCTGGCTGGCCTGCTGGGCGCCATCCGCATTGTGCTTCATGGTGGCGGTGATCTCCTCGAGGCTGGCGGCAGCCTCCTCGAGCGCGCCGGCCTGGGTCTGCGTGCCCGACGCCAGCGTACTCACACTGGCCGACAACTCGCTCGACGCGTGCGCCACGGCAGCGGACGATCGGGCCACGCCCAACATGGCCTCGCGCATGCCGGCCACCAGCGCGTTCAGCGACTCGCCCATACGGCCCAGTTCATCGTGGATCTCGACCCGCACCTCGGCGGTGAGGTCGCCCCGGGCGACGCGGGCCATGGCGTCCTGCGTGGCCTTGAGCCGGTCGACGATCGCCTTGAGCATGGCGAAACCGAGGCTCAGGCTCAGCGCGATGACGAACAGCGCGATGCCGGTCGTCAGCACCAGCACCTGCATGTGTGTTTCGTCAAACTCCTTCATCTCCTGATGCTGGAGTGTATTCATGAACGTTTCGATCGACGCGGTCGACGTCTGGGTGGCGTCGTAGATCGGTTCCAGATCGTCGTCGCGGATCCGCTCGGCGCGCGCCAGGTCCCCTGCTTCGACGGCGGGCAGGAAGTCCTTTTCGACGATCGCGAAGAACGCCTCGGCGCTGCGGTCGTGTTCGGTGAGTGCGGCCATCGCGTCGGGATACTTGGCGAGCTTGTCCTTCCAGAACCGTGACCGGTCGCGGAAGGCCTTGACGAGCTGGCGCAGGCGCGCGGAATTCGCCACGCGCTCGGCCTTGTTCGGGTTCTGCTCGAGGTCATGCGCCAGCATGTAGTGCTCGATCAGGTTGAGCGGCGGCGGGATCACGTCCGCGACGCCATCCTTGGCGAGCTCGATCTGTTCGGTCACCTCGGACAGATGGGTGGTGCCGACCAGCGACACGGTACCGATGACCAGCATGCCGACGGTGCACACCGCCAGCAGGAGCAGCATCCGCTCACGGATGCCCAGCTTCGACAACATCGGGATCTTCAACATCGCGGACCTCCGGCCTAGGAGTGGGGGATCGACGTCACGGGGATCAGGAGTTCTCCGGTTGTCCGGTCCCAACGCCCGCCACGCGTTCGACCTCCAGCAGACCGATCAGGCGTTCACCCGCGTGGGCCAGTCCGGTGAGGAACGAGGTGTCCACCGTCGCGCCGCAGTCGGGAGTGGCCTCCAACTGCGCCGGATCGACATCCAGCACGTCGGAGACCGCGTCCACGATCAGGCCGACGACCTTCTGGCCGACCTTGACCACGATGATCACCGTGAATGGGGTGTATTCCTGGGCCGACATGCCGAAGCGCGCGCGCAGGTCGACGACCGGCACGACCGCGCCGCGCAGGTTCATGAGTCCCTTCACGTGGGCCGGGGCGTTCGGGATGGGGGTGACGGGGGAGTAGCCCTTGATCTCCTGCACATCGAGGATCTCGATGCCGTATTCCTCGTTGCCGAGGCAGAAGGTCAGGAACTGGTGACGGCCATCCTGGCCGGTCGTCTCCGTGTACTTGTTCGCTGCCATCGGTGCGTCCTTTCAGGCCTGGAGTGCCATCTCGACACTCGCGTCCGATTCGAGCGGCGCGCCCGCGTGCAAGCGGGCGAGTCCCGCCACGTCGAGGATCAACGCCACGCGGCCATCCCCCATGATGGTCGCCCCCATGGTGCCCTCGATGCGCCGGTAGTTCGCATCGAGGTTCTTGATCACCACCTGCTGCTGCCCCAGCACCTCCTCCACCAGGAGGGCGAACCGCCGGCCCTGGTGAATGGCGATGACGACCAGGCCTTCGGTCGTGTGCTGGAGCCGGGAGCTCAGTCCGAGCAGGTCGCTCGTGCGCAGGAGAGGAATGGATGCCCCTCGCACACTCACGACTTCGCCCTTGCCGAGCACCTCGTGCACCGAATCCTTCGTGGGCCGCAACGACTCCTCGATCCCGGCGAGCGGCACGACGAACGGGTGGCCGCCGACCGACAGCACGAGCCCGTCGAGAATCGCGAGCGTGAGCGGCAGCCGGATGCGCATGATCGAGCCCTTGCCGGGCTGGCTCTCGATGCTGAGCACGCCGTTGAGCTTCTCGACATTGCGTTTGACCACATCGAGGCCCACGCCGCGCCCGGAGACGTCGGTGACCGTGGCGGCGGTGGAGAAGCCCGGCTGGAAGATCATCCCGAAGATCTGCTCCTCGGTCGGGTTGTCCTCCGCGCGCAGGAGACCGCGCTCGATGGCCTTCTTGCGGATCTTCTCGCGGTCGAGGCCCTTGCCGTCGTCGCACACCTCGATCGTCACACTGCCGCCTTCCGTGCGCGCGATGAGGCTGACGGTGCCTTCGGCAGGCTTGCCCGCCGCGACACGGTCCGCCTCGGACTCGAGCCCGTGGTCCACCGAGTTGCGCACGAGGTGGGTGAGCGGATCGCCCAGCAGCTCGATCATGCCCTTGTCGATCTCGGTGTCCTCGCCGGCGGTGACCAGCCGCACACGCTTGCCGCACGTGGCCGCGAGGTCGCGCACGACGCGCGTGAAGCGCTGGAACACGCTGGCGACCGGGACCATGCGCATGCGCATGACGCGTTCCTGCAGCTCACGCGTGTTGCGTTCGACGTCCGCGAGCGCTTCGTTCAACTGCGTCAGCTTGTCGGGTGTGAACGCGTGCGCGATCTGCGTCACGATCGACTGCGAGATCACCAACTCGCCCACCAGGTCCACCAGGGAATCCACCTTCTTGACGGACACACGGATGGACGAGGCGATGTCGGCGTCACCGGCGCGCTTGCGGAAGTCCGGGCCCGCGGCAGCCGGCGCCGGCTTCGAAGTGGTGGGCGCGGTGCCACCCACGACGACGTCGGGCCCACTCGCGGACCACAGCTCGGCGAAGCCGCCGGGGGACGGCCCCGCGTCGCTGGGAGCGGGAGGGACGGC
>JBEBGT010000455.1:0-3476 GCA_040081365.1 Candidatus Eiseniibacteriota bacterium
GGACGAATGGGGCCTGGGCGGGGTTCGTTTCCGATGTCACGCCCATGCTCAAGTGGGTGCTGATCCAGAAGTCGGACGCGGCGGGTCGCAAGCGAATCGAGGGACGCGTCTACCCGGGCTATGGCGGTGAGATGATCGGCCGTGTGGATATGCAGCAGTGGTCCTGGTGAGACAATCCCGAGCGGTGCGATGGCCGCGTTCCAACAGGTGCTCAGACACGCGAGCGACACGACGACGCAGAGGTAAGCGAAGCGGTCGGACGAGGCGGTGCTTCGGGAAGCGAGGAGCTTGAGCCACCATGACCAGTCGGCGATGGACGAGATTCCTTCTGGGAGTTAGTGCGGTAATTGCCGTGCTTGGGGCCAAGCCGCTCGCACCAGCGCCACCTGCTGCCATCTCAGGTGCTGTAGTGGTCATCGCGATTGACGACTCGGCTCGTACGCCGGTCTCAGACGTGGGCGTGCGGGTTCATCGGCCCGGCCGGTTTGTGAGCGAGAGTCACTGGGAGCCTCAGTGGCAGGGGTTCACGGATTCGGGCGGGAGCGTGCAACTCAAGGGCATCCCGGCGGGGCGCTACACGCTCTCGCTCTGCAGCGGAGCCTACAAGCCGACTGAACAGGAGATTCTCATTCGTCCAGGGGGCGTAGACACGACGCACGCTTCGCTTCACTACCTCGGCCCCCCGAGGGATGGACGCAGGTGCGAAGTGCGCTTCATCATCCTTCCCGACTCGACGTTAGGGAATCTGGTGGTGATCGCAACCGAGTGGGAGACCGGTCGTCCAGTATCGTTCGGCAACGTCCTGGTCCTCGGCGAGTACAGAGGTGCCATGACCGACGAGACCGGAGTGGGAGCCGTTAAAGCACTCACACCGGGACTCAAGCGGGTGAAACTGGTTGCGCTTGGCCGACTGGCCGTGACGGACTCAGTTCGAATCGTGTCCGGCAGCACGACCACGATTCGAGTCCGTCTGAAGGCCGATCCCGTCAAGGTTGAACCGTGATCCCGTGGCCAAGACCGAAGCCACTGCACACGCGAGTGCTAGAAGAAGCATCAATGCCGATTCGCGTGAACCGATGCGAGGCACTTCAGGCCCGGCGTCGTGGCCCCGCAACTCCGCCACATAGCGCCACGGTCGCCTGACCCGTCCAAACCCAGCTTTGCGTTACAACGGCAGGTTCCCGTGCTTCTTCTTCGGGCTCTCCTGGCGCTCGTTGCGCAGCATCTCGAGTGCGGCGATCAGTTTGGGACGCGTGTCCTGGGGCTCGATGACGTCGTCGAGATAGCCGAGTTCGGCGGCTACCCACGGTGAGGCGAACTTGTCGTTGTACTCGGCCACCAGGCGCTTGCGCTCGGCGACCGCATCCTTCGCCTTCGCGAGCTCTTCCCGGTACAGGATGTTCACCGCGCCGTCGGCGCCCATCAAGGCCATCTCGGCGCTCGGCCATGCCACGTTTTAGTCGCCGCTGTTCTTCTCCAAGGCCGAAGCCCAGCTTCAGCCTGCGATGGCGTTCCTGCTGGATACCACCGCGAGCGTTCCCGGGCTCACGCGGCGCGCGTTCGAGCGTTCGGCCGCCAACCTGGACGGCCTCGACTGGCAGCGGATCGCGGTGCTCTACGAAGCCGGCCCCGATTTCGGCACGGCGCCCACGTGGTGGAGCGACCCGCGCGAGCGCACGCTGCACACGCTACGCGGCATGGCGGCGACGATCCCCGACGCGCGCCTGCAGCTGCGCCTGGCGCGCGCCGAGATGCAGGGGCTCGACCTACCGCGCACGCAGGCAGCGTGGCGGACGGCATGGCGCATCGACCCGGCCGGCGTGGGCGCGTGGATGGCGCGCTACCGTGGCGACACGCTGCGCGCAGTGGCGGACGGCCCGCCTTAGCCATGCGGGCGGGGCCGTGCTCAGGCTGAGCGTCCGCACGCCGCGCGAGGTTCTCCGAGATCCCGGATGCGCGGCCTGCTCGCCATGCGCTGACCCGGGCGCATCCGTCACACCCCCGGAACCACGCCGCCGCTTTGAACGCCTGACGCACGCCGTGCCCGGAGTTACAGCGCCCGGCGGTAGTTCAGGGCGCGCCCGGACGTGCCGCCGAGGCGTGAACTGGTAGCCAAGCTCTGAGTGGCACGGGGGTTCGGGGTGCGCCCCGCCGGCGAGCGAGCCGTGGCGAGCTCTTTGCAGTGTGTAAGGGCGACGATCATGACATTCATGACGCGCATTCGCCCCAGCCCGCCTCGGCACGGCTTCGTGACCGCGCTGCCCCCACGTTCGCCCAGGTCATGCCCGCCCGACGCGCGGCCCCCTTCACCGGAGGTTCGAACATGTTCAAGTCACTGACGTCCGCCACGCTCGCGCTGCTGCTGCTGACCGCATCGGCCGCCGCTGCCGGCACTGCCGAAGACGCCGCCAAGCAGGGCGTGAAGCTGACCGATGCCACGGCGGTGTACCACGAGCTGCTCACGTCGCCTGATCGTGGTGTGCCCAAGGAGCTGTTGGACAACTGCAAGTGCGTGGCGGTGCTGCCGGGCGTGCTCAAGGCGGCCATCGGCTACGGCGCACGGCATGGCAGCGGCGTGTTGATCTGTCGCACCGCCAGTGGCTGGTCGTCGCCGGCGTTCGTGAACATCAGCGGCGGCAGCGTGGGCTTCCAGCTGGGCGCGGAATCCACCGACCTGGTGCTGTTCTTCATGACCGATCGCAGTGCGCGTTCGCTGGTGAACGGCAGCCGCATCACGCTGGGTGGCAAGCTGAGTGTCGCGGCGGGTCCGTTCGGCCGCAGCGGCGAGGCCGCCACCAACCTGGAGCTCAAGTCCGAGATCTACTCGTACGCGCGTTCGAAGGGCCTGTTCGCGGGGCTGTCCGTGGAAGGCGCGCGCCTGGCGCCCAACGCCACCGACATCACCAACTACTACGGCTCGGGTGTGACCTACAACCAGTTGCTGTTCGGCCGCGGCTCCAAGAACAAGCCGGCCGAGTCCGAGACGTTCCGCAAGACGCTCCCCATCTGAGTTCCCCCGCCGCCCGCGCCGTGCTGAGCACTCGCCGGCGTGGGCGGAGGTTTGCGCCCGAGCAGGGTGGCCCCGGTGTCGCGTGAGTGGACCGCGGACGGACCGGTGATGGTATTGGCAACCCATGCGAACGGGGCTGCCACGTGGCAAGGGGCGCCACTGCCGCTGACGCGACGCGTTCGGCAGCCGCCGGACCGCGACGGGCTCCAGCCCGTTGACGACGCGAGCTTGCCGATGCGAGCCTGACGATGCGAGCGTGACGATGCGAGTTCACGTGACGCACATCGCTCTGGCATCGATGCGTTAGGCCCCGCCCGGAGGTCCGCCCCCATGTCGTCGCCCACGCTCGAAGTCCGCGGCATCGCCACGCGCTATGGCGAGCTGCAGGCCGTGCGGCCGCTGTCGTTCGAGGTCCGGCCGGGCGAGATCTTCGGATTCCTGGGCCCCAATGGCGCGGGCAAGACCA
>JBEBGT010000456.1:0-3455 GCA_040081365.1 Candidatus Eiseniibacteriota bacterium
CGTGACCGCGAACTGGTTCGCCACCGTGGGCGGCTGGCTGGGATCGAGAAGCGAGTTGCCGCCCATGGCGATGAGCGTGGGCGGATGCGGCCGCGGCGTGGCCGGTCGCGTGATGAGCGGCGCGGCGGCCGTGCCCGCACGAGACGCGGGTACACTTTCGGACCCCGTGTGCGGCGTGCGGTCGTGGCTCATCGCGCGAGTTCTCCCCTCGGCCCATCTGTCAGGCCGTTTGCCGGAATGTCAGGCCAACACGTGCGCGCGCTGCGCGATCGCGTGCGCGGCGATACGCCAAGTGGTTCGGCAGCTTCGCGATGCCGAGTCTCCCGGACTCCGGCACAGCATTCGCTCGCAAAGGCTGTGACCTGTTCGTGCCGGAACCATGCCAGCGCGCCCGCCCGCTTCGATTCGCCGGCGCGCAGCTCGGCTCGCCGGCACCACGCTCCACGCCGCACTCCTCCTGAGGAGCACATGACCAGCACCGCGACCGCCGAGGACCTCACCCGCCGCAGCTCCTACCAGAACGCCGTGCGCCGGCTGAAGGACGCGCGCGTGGTGCTGCCGACGTTCGCCGAACTGGCCGACCCGTCCCGGATCCCGGCTCGTGTGCGCGCCGCGCTGGGCACGGTCGACCCCGACGCCGCCCACCCGTTGAACCTGTTCCGCGTGCACTGGTGGAACGATGCCAGCCGGCGCGGGATCGCGGCGGTGCCCGAGCACGTGGTGCTGACCAAGGCGTTCACCGGGATCGACGCACCGATCGTGGTGGCGCTGGGCAACCGCTTCCCCATGATCCACGCGCACAAGGTGCTGGCCGCCTACTCGTGTCTGGTGCCGCGCCTCGTGCGCGGCGAGTTCGATCCCGGCACGCAACGCGCCATCTGGCCGTCGACGGGCAACTACTGCCGTGGCGGCATCGCGATCTCACGGCTGCTGGGCTGCCGCGGTGCGGCCGTGCTGCCCGAAGGCATGAGCGCCGAGCGCTTCCGCTGGCTGGAACAGTGGGTCAGCGATCCGTCCGACATCGTGCGCACGCCGGGCTCCGAGAGCAACGTGAAGGAGATCTACGACCAGTGCGCCGAACTGGAGCGCGATCCGGCCAACGTCATCCTCAACCAGTTCTCGGAGTTCGGGAACCATCTGGGCCACGTGGTCGCCACCGGCAGCGCGCTCGAAGCGGTGTACCAGCACCTGCACCGTGAGCGGCCCGCGCTCAAGCTCGCCGCATTCGTGTCGGCCACCGGTTCCGCAGGCACGATCGCCGCGGGCGACCCGCTCAAGGAAGCGCACGGTGCGAAGATCGTGGCGGTGGAAGCACTGGAGTGCCCCACGATGCTGGAGAACGGCTTCGGCGAGCACAACATCCAGGGTATCGGCGACAAGCACATGCCGCTCATCCACAACGTGATGAACACCGACGTGGTGGTGGGCGTGAGCGATCACGCCACCGACCAGTTGGGACTGGTGTGCTCCAGCCACGACGGACGCTCGTGGCTGCGCGAGGTGCAGCACGTGCCCGAAGCGACGATCGAGGCGCTGGCGTCGTTCGGCCTGTCGAGCCTGTGCAACATCGTGGCGGCGGTGAAGGCCGCGCGCGCGCTGGGACTGGGCCCGGACGATGCCGTGTTCACGATCGCCACCGACGGTGACGCCATGTACTCGAGCGAGCATGAGCTGGCCCGGCGCAAGTACTACCCCGCCGGCTTCGCGCGCGGCGATGCCGCCACGGCGTTCGAGCGCTGGATGCTGGGCGCCGACACGGCGAACACCGAAGTCCTGGACGACCACGGCCGGCGGCGCATCTTCAACCTGGGCTACTTCACCTGGGTGGAACAGCGTGGCGTGTCGCTCGAGGCGTTCGTGGCGCGGCGCGATCTGGGCTGGTGGCGAGGCCTGCGCACCGATGTCCCCAAGTGGGACGCGATGATCACCGAGATGAACGAGCGCACCGGAGTGCTGGGGACGCTGTGAGCCAGGCCGCGAGCCGCGAGTCCGGAGCCTCCGTGGCGGCATGCCCCGAGCTGCGTTGCGGGGGCTGCGACGCCGTGGTGCGCGGCGATACCGAGGATCCGTGGCGCTGTCCGAACGCGCATCCCGGTGACACGCGCGACCACGTGCTGGTGCCCGAGCCGTCCGCCGGGATCACGCGCTTCATGGACGCACTGCACATGCAGCCGTTCTCGCGCTATCGCGAGTTATTGTGGATCTACCGTCTGGCGCGCGCACGCGGCCTGAGCGACCACGACTGGACTGGCATGGTGGGTGACCTCGACCGTGCCGTGGCGCGCGTGGACGGCCGCGGGTTCCGCGTCACGCCGTTCGGGTTGCAACCCGCGCTCGCCACCGCACTCGGGCTGCCGGGCGGCGCGGTGTGGCTGAAGGACGAGACCGGTAACGTCGCGGGCTCGCACAAGGCGCGACATCTGTTCGGGCTGGCACTGGCGCTGGAGGTGCGCGAGCGCACCGGGCTGGCGGACCCGTCGGAGCGCGCGCAACGCGAACTGGCGATCGCGTCGTGCGGCAACGCCGCACTCGCCGCTGCCGTGGTGGCCCGCGCCGCGGGCCGGCCATTGCGCGTGTTCATTCCGGACGATGCCAACCCGCGCGTGGTGGAGCGTCTGCGCGACCTGCACGCGACCATCGAGGTGTGCGCGCGGCGCCCTGGCGAGGCCGGAGATCCCTGCGTCGCGGCGTTCCGCCGAGCTCGCGACAGGGGCGCCACACCGTTCTGTGTGCAGGGCAACGAGAACGGACTCACCATCGAGGGCGGCGAGACACTCGCGTTCGAGATGGCCGAGGGCTTCGCCTACGCCGGCGCCGCACCCGACCGGCTGTTCCTGCAGACCGGCGGCGGCGCGCTCGCGAGCAGCATGGTGGCCGGGTTGCGCATCGCCGTGGAGCACAGCGTGATCCCGGCGCTGCCACGACTGCACGTGGTGCAGACCACGGGCGCGTGGCCTTTCCGGCGTGCATGGGAGCGGCTGGCCGCGCGCGTGCTGCACGGTTCCGAGGACCAGGCGCGATTGCTTCCCGGTGGCACCAACGGCCTCGGCGATGCGACGAGTGCCGCGGCGGACCTGGCGCAGGCCGAAGCGCTGCGCGAGCCGTCACGGGCTGGCGAGGTGCGCGCGGCACTGGCCTACGCGCGAGCGCATCGCGACCGGTTCATGTGGCCGTGGGAGCACACCCCCCACAGCGTGGCCCACGGCATCCTCGACGACGAGACCTACGACTGGGCCGCCGTGCTCGAGGGCACGATCGCGAGTGGCGGCTGGCCGCTCACGGTGTCGGAGTCCCGCCTGAGCGCCGCCCCGCTCATCGCCCGCACCACCACCGGCATCGCCGCCGACGCCACGGGCGCCGCGGGCCTCGCGGGCCTCGAGGAACTGGCCCGCGCGCGGGCGATCGCCGCGCACGAGCGCGTGGTCGTGGTGCTGTCGGGCGTGCAGCGCTGACGG
>JBEBGT010000457.1:0-3452 GCA_040081365.1 Candidatus Eiseniibacteriota bacterium
CCCCCACGACCCGTGCATCTGCCCGCGCGTGGTGCCGGTGGCCGAGGCCATGATGGCGATCGCGCTCATGGACGCCTGGCTCCACCAGCGCGCCCTGCGCGGCCGCGAGAAGTAGCCCGGGGCGCGACACCGACGTGCACGAAGTGTGCACGCCGTGAACACACGGCCCCGCGTTGGTGATTTCGACGTTGCGCCCCGCGTCCGGCGGTCGTAGCGTCCCGTTCGTCCTTCGGAACCCCGGCGTTCGCCCGCGTGACTTCCGGAGGATCCCGTGTATTCGGCGGCTCCCCGAGCCACCAGGCGCGCGCACCACCCGACCGGGTGGAGCACCCGATGCCCCTGCCGCAGCGCGCGCCACCGCACCCCGAACATCCCAGGCTTCCGGGATGGCACTGCTGGTCGTCCACAGCCCCCGTGCCCGTGACCCATGACCGGGTTCACGAAGTCGTGGTGAGGAGGTTCCTCGTGTCTCGTTCCCGCCGTGCACTCAGCGCCCTCGCGCGCGTGGTGCCCCTGCTGCTCGCCGCCGCGGGCTGCAGCAAGCTGCATCCGCCCACGTGGCTCAACCTGCGCCCGTCGGTGGAGTTCACGCAGGCCCCGGTGTCCGCGGACCCGGCCGACCGCGCGTTCTATGCCTACAAGGTGTTCTGGTCGGGCAACGACCCCGACGGCAAGGTCGATCACTTCGAGTACTGCATCGATCCTGCCGGCGCCGAGACCACGTGGGTCGCGACGCCGAAGTCCGAGGAGACGCTGTTCTTCCGCTCCCCCGAGCCGGACCCCATCACCGGTGCGGTGCGCACCGCGCAAGGTTTCCATGTCCTGGTGCTGCGTGCCGTCGACAACCATGGCGCGCGCTCGGCAGTCCGTTCGCGCTCGTTCTACAGCTGGACGGTGGCGCCCTCGGTGAGCATCGTGGCGCCACTGCCGAACCGCCTGATCGACGCCTCGGTCACGCCGTCGGTGATCATCCACTGGCAGGGGCAGGACCCCGACGGCCAGCGCACGCAGCGCCCGGTGAGTTACCGGTACAAGCTCTTCAAGCTGTCGGACCCGCGTACCACCGGCTGGATGCTGAGCGACTCCGACTCGCTGCGCCGGCAGGAGGCGCGCAACGGCTTCGCGGGCTGGGACTCCAGCGGTGCGGACACCACGGTGGCGCGCTACACCAACCTCGCCCCCAAATCCGAGTGGCTGTTCGTGGTCGTGGCGTTCGACGAGGCGGGTGCGTACTCGCCGGTGTTCTCGCCGGACGAGAACATGCTGCACATGGTGGTCTCCACGGCCAACGAGAACGGCCCCCGCATCCACGTGTTCAACGAGTTCGTGGACTTCACCTACGACAGCGGCGGCTACACGGCCGATCCGTTGCGTTGGATCAAGCTCGAGGCTCCGTTCGGCACGACGTTGCGGTTCCACTGGGACGCGCTGGCTTCGCCGGGCGCGACGATCCAGGATTACCGTTGGTGCCTCGACATCCCGAACCTCACCGACGAAACGCAGCGCAGTGATGAGGAGAACGACTACGTCCACTGGTCGCACCGCAGCGCGTTCATGACCTCGTGCGTTCTGCGCGGCCTGAGCGAAGGGGTGCACCTGCTGTACATCGAGGCGCGTGACAACAACGGCTTCGCGAGTCTTGGCGTGGTGGCGATCACGGTGGTCAAGGCGAGCTTCGAACGCGACCTGCTGGTGGTCGACGACACGCGCTACGAGGTCGACAAACAGGCCGCCACCGGCTGTCTCGGGCTGTACACGACGCGCTGGCCCACGGCCACCGAACTCGACACGTTCCTGTATGCCCGCGGCGGCGTGCCGTGGCGCTGCACGGCCGACCCGGCCGCCGCGTCGCTGAGCGCGCCGGGCGTAATGAGCGGCTACTCCTATGACACGCTCGGCACGCGGCGCGGCTTCGAGATCCCCACGCTGGGTGCACGGCTCGCCGACATCGGCCACTACCGGCACGTCATCTGGATGGTCGATGGCCTGGGCGCGGGCAACATCGATGCGACCTCGCCGATCGCGCCGAGCACCGTGCTGCGCTTCATGAGCGCGGCGGGACACGCCAGCACGCTGGCGGCGTTCACGCTGGCGGGTGGCCGCGTCTGGCTGTGTGGCGGCGGCTCCGCCACGGCCTCGCTCGCGGACTTCAACAAGCGCCGCAACGACACCGATGCGCCGGTGTTCAGCAACGTCGAGGGCGAACTGGTGTCGGGCCGTATCCTGTACGACGGTGCCCACTGGCGTTCGGCCCTGCAGGTGGCGCGGCGGGCCGCGACGGTGCGTCGTGCCGCGCGCGCGGAGCAGATGGTGTCACGCCCTTGGTCGCACCCGGATGCCTGGGGCGGGCCCGACGTGCGCTCGCCCGACTACACGCGATTGCCGGCCGAGATGCGCCGGCGCGACCCGGCCACCGACCCCATGCCGCCCACGCGCGGGGATCGGGCGAGCTTGTACTACCTGGACCAGTTCGCGCTCGAGTACCTGATCGAACCCAACCTCGTCATCGAGGACGTTGACCCCGATGCCGACGCGTTCCGCTTCGAGTCCGTGCTCGACACGCTCATGGAGGCCGAGTCGTTCGCCTTGCCGCGCTCACCCGCGCCCGTCATGACGCGCTATCACGGCAGCGAAGCGAACCAGTTCGTGTTCTCGGGGTTCGCACCGTGGGACTTCCGTCGTGACGACTGCATCCAGCTGTTCGACTTCGTGCTGCAGGAACTGTGGCGGCTGCCCCGGCAGGGCGTCGACCGCGGCAACACCAGCACCCGCGCGGCCGGCAGGGGACGCCCGGTGGCGGTGACGCCGGCGCAGCGCCAGCTGCAGGAGGGAGCACGACGCGAGTGATCCGGCGCGCGCCGGCGGCCGGGGGCGTGCATGCCTCCGGCCGGCGCGGCCGCCGTGTCGGGAGCATCCGGACGGCCTGCGGGGTAGGAGGCCGTGCGGCTTGCGATGGCGCAGGCACGGTCCATTGGGATAGGCTCTGCGGGCTGTGGCGGAGCGGATCCGCCATGCCGTCAGGCCGCGGCCGCAGACCGGTGGCATCACGTTCCGGGAGGGGTTCGCATGAACGATCGCTGCGTCGGGTACCGAGCGCTGCTGCGTGGGGCGCGTCATGCCGGCGTGTGCGCGCTGCTCTTGACCGGCGCGGCGCACGCCGAGATCTACAACCTCACCGACCTCGGCAGTCTCGGGGGCGTGCGCGGCAGCGGAGCCTACGCGTTCAAGTCGGGGGTGGCCGCAGGCTATTCGTTCGTGCAGGGCACGGGTTTCGTCCACGCCATGCTCAACGACCACGGCAACGTGCTCGATCTCGGCACGCTCGGCGGCACGCAGAGCCTGGCGCGCGCGGTGAACGGTTCGGGCGTCGTGGTGGGCTGGGCGTACCAGCCCGGGCTGGCGTGGCAGCGCGCGTTCCGCTGGCAGGCGGGCGTCATGACCGAGCTGGGCAC
>JBEBGT010000049.1:0-12883 GCA_040081365.1 Candidatus Eiseniibacteriota bacterium
AGGCCTCACGCGATCATGCGTTGGTCACTGGGCAGCCCGCATCCGGGAGTCCGGTGTTGGATCGCGTCCGAGCGCGAGGTACCCATGTGCCAACCGCTGGATGTGCTCCCCGTTCCGATCCGAGGTCACCGATGAGCCGTCTGTCCCGTGCCGCGATCGCGGCACTCACCGTGCTGCTCGTGCTGCCGTGCCCGCTCGTCGCTCGCTCCGCGCGCGCCGCCGGTGACGCCCCGCCGCCGCTCGACGCGCGCGCGCGCACCGAGATCATCAACGGCGCCTGCGCCGAGTTGGAGCGCACCTACGTCGAGGCCGACACCGCCAAGCTCATCGCCAATGTGCTGCGGCGAAAGCTCGCAGCGGGTGCGTATGACCGGTTCGCGGATCGCCAGCAGTTCGCCGAGTCCGTCACCGCCGACCTGCGCAGTCTCAATGGCGACCTGCACCTGTCGCTGCGACCGGCAGGCGCGGGGGCGGGTCCCGGTGGCGCTCGCCGCCGGATCGTCATGACGGGCGCTCCGGGCGTCCCCACCGGTGCGGGTGGATCCGGGCCGGTGATCGTGCGCTCCGGCCCCGGTGGTGCGGGCGGACGGCCGATCCCCGGGCTGCCCGATGCGCGCGAGCACAACTTCGGGCTCGAGCGCGCCGAGATCCTGTCCGGCAACATCGGCTACCTCGAGGTCACCGGTTTCAACGAGGCTCCGGGCTCGGACGATGCCATGGCCGCCGCGCTCCGGTTTCTCGAACGCACCGACGCCATGATCATCGACGTGCGCCGGAACGGTGGCGGAAGCGGTGCCATGAGCCACCTGCTGTTCAGCCACTTCCTGGGCGCGGAGCCGGTCCCCACCATCCGCGTGACGAGTCGCGCCACGAGCGAGCCGAGGCTCAGCCACAGCGTCGCGGACGTGCCGGGGCCGCGCCGGCCCGACGTGCCGCTCTATGTGCTCACCAGCGCTCGCACCGGTTCGGCCGCCGAGGAGTTCTCGTTCGTGCTCCACAACCTGGGCCGCGCCACGCTCGTCGGCCAACGCACCGCCGGCGCCGGGCACATGGTGAACTTCATCGACGTCCCGCGCGATTTCGTGCTCGGGGTCTCGATCACGCGCGTGGCGGATCCGCGCACCGGTGCGGAGTGGGAGGCCGTCGGCGTGCCGGTCGATCGGCCGGTCGACGCCGAGCGCGCGCTGGTGACCGCGCAGACCCTGGCGCTCCAGCGACTCGCCGAGTCGGCCACGGAACCCGAACGCAAGCGCCGCCTCGAGTGGGCTGCCGACTGGGTGTCGGCAAACGCACAGCCGCAGCCGGCGCCCGACGAGCTCTCGCGCCTGGCGGGCAAGTTCAGCGACGATCGCGAGATCAGCCTGCTCGATGGCAAGTTGATCTACCACCGCGGGTCGATGAGCGAGGTGCTGCGGCCGCTGTCCGGGGATCGCTACATGCTCACGCCCGAAGCGCGCTTCGTGTTCGACGCCGGTAGCCCCGCCCCCGGATTCACGATCGAGCGGCTCGACGGGTCACGCACGGCGGTGACGCGCCAGTAGCGCACCCGCTACCGCACGATCGCGATGCGCCTCGCCGGCATCGCGCGCCCATCCACCCGCACGCGCGCGAAGTACAGCCCGCCCGCCAGTGCGCGCGGGGCGTCGATCGAGCGCGGGCTGCGGTCTCGAGCCGAGTGTACGGAGGGCGGCCCGGGGCGTAGGCCCCAGGCCCGCCACTGCGAGCGTCAGCGCCGCCACTCCGAGAACACGTAGCCCTTCTCGGCGCGCGACAGGTGGCACTCGAAGCAGCTCCTGCCGCCGTCCTTCACCACGCGCTCGGTGCGGGAATCGCCGGCGAACGCCTCGAAGCCCCAACCGCCGGTGGCCGCGAACGCACGCGCGTCGCGCTGCATGACGCCGGTGAACTTGCGCGCGCCCTCTTGCAGCGTGCCGCCGTCCTCGCGGACGTCGAGCAGGTCGAACGCCAGCACGCTGCCATCCGGCAGCGGCTTGCCCGCCTCGAGCGCGGCGCGCCCGACGGCATTCACGTAGACGTGATGCAGTCCGCCGAACGAACTGTAGAGCGCGTGATCGTGCCCGGTGATGGCCATGGACTTGACGTGCGTCCACCGGCGGAAGCCCTCGGGGTAGGCGACCGCACGGGGTGAAGTGGCATGGGCCACGAGCACGAGTGCGGTGAGAGCGAGTACCGTCAGTCCGAGCGCCGTCCGTGCGGTGGAATCGAAGTGTCGTTTCATGTCTTCCTCCTGGGTGAGTGTTGCGGCATCATGTTGGCGATTCGCGCGCACGCTCGTCGAGTAGGCACTTTCCGGTAACCACTTACCGCTCGGTGCCCGTTTCATCGAACGTGGAACCAGGGGGAAGCGTTGACGGTCGAACTCGAGACCCGGCGGATGTTCGAGGAAGTGCTCGGCTGCAAGTGGACGCTGGCCATACTCGATGCGCTCGCCGAGGGCGTGGCGCGCCCTGGAAGGCTGCGCCGCGCGATGTCCGGCCTGACCTCGAAAGTGCTGCAGGACCGGTTGAAGAAACTGGAGCGCCTGGCGCTCGTGAAGCGAGTGCTCGTGGCGGAGAAGCCACTGCACGTGGAGTACCGGCTCACACGGAAGGGCCGCGAACTGAGCCGCATCGTGACGCGGCTGCGCGGCTTCGCGGACCGTTGGGGCTCGGAGTAGCGGGGACCCGCAGCTATCGATCGCGTCCGGGATCCCGTTCGGCTCGGGTCGCGTGTGCCGCGTTCCGCCTTAGTCAGGCGTTCTCGGCCTGCATCTGTCGCAGCTCGGCCGCTTGGCTGGAGTCGAGCCCGCCGAACCGCCTGGGCCAGCGGAGCAGGGTGGTCGCGGTGATGCCGTGCTTCTTCGACACTTGCTCGACTGTCACGCCCTTGGCCTCGGACTCACGGACGATGGCGACGAGCTGGGCTTGGCTGAACATGCTCTTCCGCATGGAGGCTTCTCCGGTGACCCGGGATTCCTGCCATACACCTTGGCCCTCAGATCAGGGGGCACTCCAGTCCCAGCGACGCATGGAGAACCTCGGGAAGATGGCTCGGAGCGCCGGAGGGCGGACAGCAACGTTCTGTCCGTCTTTTCATGTCACAGCTCAAGCCGTTCCCGCGACTGCGGAGTTACGAACTGCAGGGCGGGCCGTTACCGGATCGGTTCCAGCGTCCGCTGACGACATCGAAGTCGCCCTCGCGGCGGCAGAATTGGCTCCAACCAACGCGTTTGGGAGGGCTAGGATACGGCAGGCGGGAGAGGCCAGAGCCACCGAGGCACTCATCATGTCTCGCTGGAACGATCGACACCCAACCCCTTTCGGAGGTAGCCATCGTGGCGCGTTTCTCACGAGTCTTGGTCGCGCTCATCGTTTCCGTAGTCAGCCTCCTGGGGCCTACCCTCGCCCACGCGGTCTCTTGGCGGGCGCGCAGCAACCCGCCGTCGTTTCTGCCCGCAACTGGTCACTACTACCAGATCTGGGAGGCCACTCTCGCAGAAGGCGAGCCGTTCTCGTGGGACGTCGCGGCCCAGTTCGCGTCATCCCTGAGCTATCTTGGGTCTCCGGGCTACGCGGCGACGCTTGCCACCGAAGCCGAGGCGCAGATGATCCAGGACTACAACGAACTGCGCGGCGGTGGTTACACGGGCGGCGTGCTGGATCAAGGTGGCTGGAAGTGGGCCACCGGCCCCGAGGCGGGCCAACCCATGGTGTTCCTGCGCCCGCAGGCCGTTTCCTGTGGCGTATTCTCCTCGGTGCTCGTGGTCAATGGCGGGACCTGGCGCTCAACCGCTCGATCCGCGGTCTTCTGCCCCGCCTGTGGCCCACCGAACAACTGCCTGTCGACCTTCGTGGTCGTCGAGTACAGTGCTCTCCCCGTCCCGACAACCACGCACAGTTGGGGGCGCGTGAAGATGATCTACCGCTGATTCTCAGGGACTCGATTTCAGCAACGACCATTGGAGGGCTGTCCGTCAGTGAGGCTACGGCTCATGGCAGGGTCTCCGGTTCGGTAGGGGAGTCCCCATGAGGAAGAGCGAGTTCAAGGCACTCCGGATTGTCGCCATCCTGCCCGAATGCCCGAAATGGCCGGACACCTCAGACACCCGCTACCGCACGATCGCGATGCGCCTCGCCGGCATCGCGCGCCCATCCACCCGCACGCGCGCGAAGTACAGCCCGCCCGCCAGTGCGCGCGGAGCCTCGCCGGTCAGTTCGTGCGCGCCGGCGGTCATGCGGCCGTGCCACAGCGTGGCCACGTGGCGGCCGGCGATGTCGTGCAGCGTCCATTCCACATCGGCCGCCGAACCCAGCCGTAGCGCCTGCCGCAGCGCGCCGCTCGCGGGGTTCGGCCACAGCGGCCCGAGTTGCACGCCTGCGATGCGCGAAGCGCCTACGCCCGTCACGGCCTGATCGGGGAAGTGGAAGCGCACCTGGTCGATCCACCAGCCGCCGTACCCCACGAACAGGTCGGTGCTCATGCGGAAGCGCAGGCGCACCGGGCCCGGTGCCCACGGCGACAGGTCGATGCTCTCCTCGCGCCAGGCGTCCTGCCGTCCGCTCCAGCACGGCGCGTTCTGCGGCAGGCCCTGATCGTTGATCGCCATGATGTGCGTGTAGTCCACCGTCGGTGTGGCGGGCTCCCACACACCCAGGGGGCTCAACACTTCCACGCGTGCGCCATCGAACGCCAGGTTGCCGGGCAGATCCTCGAGCTCGTAGCGGTGCACAAAGGTCAGTGAACAACCGGGCACGATGTCGTACACCAGCCCGCTCGCCAGTGCGGCGTCCTGGTAGGGGCCGTAGGGCAGGCCGTCCAAGCCGCAGTGCCATGCGCCCGAACCGCTGGGTGACGCCGGAGTTTCCACCGTGTGCCATTCATCGCGACGGTTGAACCGCACGTTCGAATGCAGCCATACGGCCGGGTTCCAGAAGTCGTCCACCCAGTCGTGGCTCACGTGCAGCGTGTCAAAGGTGGCGTTCGAATAACCCAGATTACCGGCGGCCGAGCGGTCGCGCGCCACGAACCGATAGGCGATCGCGGTGCCGCGCGGCGCACCTGCGCCCAGGGCCACTTGGAACGAGTCGCGGCCCACGCGCGCCACTTCACTCGACTGCAGCGGGCCGTCGGCCAGCGACCACTCCACCCACACCGAGTCCACCCCCAGGTTGTCGGTCACGCGCGCCAGCAGCGGCTGCGGCATGCGCTCGCTCGACTGTTCGTACACCGCCCAGTGCGTGATGCGCGGTGCGGTGGTGTCGGGACCGGTGCGGTACGAGAACGCGGGCGAACGCGACAGGTCGGGCAGGTCGGTGAAGAGCCCGACGGAATCGGCGTTGGCGCGGATCCAGTACTCCACCGTGGTGCCGGCTGGCTGTGCAGGGATCGGGGCGGCGAACGAGTCGGGCGCCACCTGCGTCATGAGCGCGATGGTCCACCACACGCTGGGGTCCGTGCGCCAGCCCAGGTACACGCCGAACGGGTGCACACGAATGGGCAGCCCGGCGGCATCGACACCGATGCGTACCCCCACGGCGCGAGGCACGGTGTCGTCCTCGGTGTCGGCCAACGGCGGGAGCTCGATGCGCAGCTTGCCGGGGCGCGAGTCGAGCGTGGCATCCAGCGTCATGCGCCCGGCCGTGTACGACTGGATCGTGGCGGGGAACGCCGCGCGGACGGTCTCGAGCTTGGCCAGGTCCGCGCTCGTGGCGGCCGTGCCACGCGGCACCAGCAGCACGAACGCCACGCGCACGTGGTGCGGTGCCAAGGCCGCATCAGGAAAGCGCGGGCCGTTCACGGCTTCCAGCTGGTCGATGCCGTATCGCACCGCCGGACCGCTCGCGGTGATGCCGGCGGCCGGATCGCTGATCGGGATGTACGGGCCCGGCGGATCGAACCGCGCCGTGTCCGACACCACCAGCATCGAATCGACCTCGTCACGCCCGCGCACGCCCATCAGGTACTGGTCCAACGGGCCGAAGCGCACGATCGGGTCGGTCTGGAAGAACGTGTCGGGCCCCGCCACGTTCCAGTCGGTGCCCTCCATCACCGAACCCTCGGCATCGAAGAAGAATCCCCAGTGCTGGCGCGCGCGCCCCAGCAGCGCCGCCGAGGCGCCCACGCCATCGTCCACCAACGGGTAGGCCAGCCACGCATGGCCGAACTCGTGCGCCAGTACCTCCTGCGTCACGTAGTTGGGCAACCCGGGCACCGCGGCCGCGGGGTCGTCGGGGTAGCGCTGCAGGCCGTTCATGGTCAGCACGGTGTGCAGGCGCGGGGGCAGTCCCAACGACGCGTTGTAGTCGAACAGGTCGAGCCCGATGCCGAAGATGTCGTTACGCGTCAACCAGGCGGCGGCCAGCGCGCTGGGCGAGCCGAGCCAGTTGCTCATGCCGGTCGACAGGTACACGGCGAGTTCGTCGTAGTCGTCGCCGTGCGTGCGGTAGAACGCACGCCCCACGGCGGCAATGTCCACGTTGTTGTTGCCGCCCTTGTCGGTGAAGAAGAACGTGCCGTCGTCTTCGAGCACCGCGATCTCGCCCATGTCGGCCGAGTTCGGGGTCGGGAGCGGCACGATGCCGGCGGCCGCGGAGTACTCGGCCTGCGCGGCGAACGCGCTCGGCAGCGCGTCGATGGCGCTGCCGCACGCCACATCGAGCGGCGTCACCGGGCCATTGGGCGCCAGGGGCTGCAGCACGGGCAGCGCGCGGGTGCGCGGCAGCGGTGCGGCGAGCAGCCCCGAGGCCGCGCCCACGCCCAGCAGGGCGGGCAGCAGCAGGACGCGGGCATGGCGGAGCCAGCCCGGGTGCCGAGGTCTCGGGGGAAGCGCGTTCATCGTTCCATCATGGTAAGGGTCCGCAACGCCCGGCGACCAGTGCCAACGTGGCTGTTCGGTTGTTCGCTGGCCCTGAACCCCGGCGACGAGCTCGGAATCGTGCAGGCTGCACGGCCCGCGGGTGGGCGGCCGCGACTGCGTGCTATAGTGCCGGTCCTTCCGGACACAGGGAGCCGCGCTTGAACCTCGATTGGCACCGCCTCAAGGCGGTCGTGCTCGAAAGCGATGACTGGGGCTTGTGCGCGTGGGTGCCGGATGACCGTGCGCACCGCGCGCTGGCCCTTTTACCGGCGTTCCGCTCCGCCGCCGGCCTGCGCTACGGGCGCTCCACGCTGGAATCCGCGGCCGACGTGCAAGAACTCACTGCCGCTTTGCTCGAACTGCGCGGCGGCGACGGCTTCCCGCCCGTGTGGCAGGCGAACACGATCGTGGCCAACCCGGACTACGACAAGCTCCAGCCGCCGCTGTTCGAGCTGGACACATTACCGCTCAAGCACGTGCCCGACTTTCCGGCGCGCTGGGAGCGCCCGGGGCTCTGGGATGCCGTGCGCAAGGCCGACGCCGATGGCGTGTGGTGGGCCGAGCTTCACGGCCTGCATCACCTGCCCGAAACAGCCTGGCTGGCCGCCCTGCGCCGCGGGCAAGACGATGTGCGCCGGGCGCACGAACAGCACAGCCCGATCGGCGCCGCGGTCGAAGCGAGCGGCGAGTACGACCCGTCTGAACCGCGCGAGCTGCGCGCCCACAATCTGCGCGCGGCCATCGCCGCCTTCCGCGCCTTGTTCGGCCGCATGCCCACCAGCTTCTGCCCGCCCGATTACCGCTTCGACGACTGGCTCGAGCACGAGGCGGCTTCCCTGGGGCTCGGCACGCTCCAGGGCAAGGCCGAGCAGGCCGGACACGCGCTGCCGCCGCTGCGTCGGCGCTGGCTGGGGCTGCGCTTCCCGCACGTCGAGAACGGCTGCTTCCACCTGCCGCCGCGCATCGCGTTCGAACCCGGCGGTGCGGCCGATGCCCCGGGCCCGCGCGGGCTCGACGCCGCCGTGCGCGGCGCGCGCGACGCGTGGCACAAGGGCCAGCCGGCCATCATCAGTTCGCATCGCATGAACTACGCGCACTTGGACGCGGCGTGGTCCGAGGCCAGTCGCACGGCGCTGCGAGCGTTGCTCGTGCGCCTGTGCGCCGAGGGTGCGGTGTTCCTCACCGATCACGAAGTGCGGCAGTTGGTCGAACGCAACTGGTCGGTGCGCGAGATCGCCGGGCGCGGCGTGCTGCTGCGCCACTACGGCGTGCCGCGCGAGGCCCTGCGCTTCACGGCCCCCGACGGCGTCACGGGCGCGCAGTTGCGCGGGCCCCACGACGACCCCAAGGCCGAGATCATGGTGTCGCCGGGCGAGGTCACCGTGCACGTCAACAACGGCGAGTACGTCATCGAATGGACGCGCGCATGAGCACGGTCCGCACGCGCAGCCTGTGGCAGCGCCTCACCGGCGGGGCCACCGGGCACTTCACGCCCTGGAAGTTCAACTGGCTCGCCAACCACAAGATCATCGCCGCGCTCGAACACGTGCGCGGCCATGCGCGCGGCGAGTTGCTCGACATCGGCTGCGGCTCCAAGCCGTTCGCGCCGGTGTTCGCGGGCCGGCTCGCGCGCTACTGGGGCTCTGATCTCGCATCGTCGCGCTACCTGGGGCAAGAACATCCCGATGCGTTCGCCACCGCCGAGCGCCAGCCGTTCCGCGACGGCACGTTCGACACCGTGCTCGGGCTCTCGATGCTCACCTACCTGCCCGAACCGGGCCGCATGGTGGCCGAGGCCTACCGCGTGCTCAAGCCGGGCGGCGTGCTCATCTTGGAGTTCACGCAGATGGTCCCGCTGCACGATGAGCCGTGGGACTTCTTCCGCTTCACGCGCTTCGGCGCCGAGCACCTGTTGAAGCAAGCGGGCTTCGAGCCGTTGGAGTACGTGCCGGTGGGCGGGCTGTGGTCGCGCGTCGGGCTCAGCATGATCGCCGGGCTCAATCGTATCAATCGCGGCCCCACGCGAGTGCTCACCGAGATCCCGGTGCGGCTGCTGTATGTGCTCGTGCAGTTGGGCTGCGAACTGCTCGACCGGCTGTTCTTCGATCCGCGCGAAGTGCTGGCGCACGTGGTGGTGGCTCGCAAGCCGGGGCGCGCGTGAACGCGCCGCGGGCGTGGTCCCCCGTGTGCCGCGCGCAGTGGTCCTACGGTCACCCGTCCGGCCGGGCTTGTGCCCGTGCGTACCGCCGGGATTTCCACTAGCCTCGCGCCATGTCCCAGAGACTCCCGGCTCCGGCCCCCGTGGTCCGGCTCATCCCCGAGCTCATCGAGTACGCCGCCGAACGCTACGGCGAGCGGCCGTTCCTGCTGCGTTACAGCGCGGGTACCTGGACCGGCTACACGTTCATGGCGGCGGCTCGCGCCGTGCGCGCGTTCGCGGCACTGCTCGAACGCGAAGGGGTGCGCCCGGGTGCGCGCGTCGCGCTGCAGAGCGAGAACCGGCCCGAGTGGGGGCTGGCGTATTTAGCCGTGCTCGCGCTGGGTGCGGTGGTGGTGCCGCTCGACGCGCTCTTGAAGGAGCAGGAAGTCGGCGAGATCCTGGCCAGCGCCGAGGCCACGCACGCCATTGGCGATGCGCGCCACCTGCCGCTGCTCGCCGCCGCCAAGGCGTCGCGGCTGCCGGTGCTGCGGCTGCTGTCGCTCGATGCCGACACCAACCTGCCGCACTGGGACCAGGCGCAGCGCGAACACGCCGCGGCACCGCCGCGCACGCCGCCGGTGCAACCGCACGATCTTGCCGTGCTCATCTTCACGTCGGGCACCACCGGGCTCGCCAAGGGCGTCATGCTGTCGCACCACAACCTGCTCACCAACGTCGAGTCGGTGGCGCGCACGTTCGAGTTCGGGCAGGCTGACCGCTTCCTGAGCATCCTGCCGCTGCACCACACGTTCGAGTCCACCGGCGGGCTCCTGTGCCCGATGCGCGTGGGCGCCAGCGTGTGCTACGCGCGTGGTCTGGCCTCGCGCGAGCTGCGCGAGGACATGGCGTCGTCGGGGGCCACGCTGTTCATCGGCGTGCCGCTCCTGTACGAGAAGCTCATGACCGCCATCGACAAGGGCATCGACGACGCGCCGCTGCCGGCCAAGCTCATGGCGCGCACGTTGCTCGGGCTCTCGCGCTGGACGCGCAAGCTCACCGGAATGCGCCTGGGGCATATCCTGGCGCGGCCGCTGCGCCGCAAGGCCGGACTCGACCGGCTGCGCATGTTCGTCACCGGTGCAGCACCATTCGCGCCCGCGGTGTTCTGGCGCTACATCGACTTCGGCTGGCCCATGCTCGAGGGCTACGGCCTCACCGAGACCTCGCCGGTGGTGTGCGCCAACCGCCCGCCGCACCCCACGCCGGGTGCCGTGGGCTGGCCCATGCCGGGCATCGAGGTCAAGATCCACGAGCCCGACGCCGAGGGCGACGGTGAGATCGCGGTACGCGGCCCCAACATCATGCTGGGCTACTGGCGCAAACCCGACATGACCGCCGAGGTCATTCGCGACGGCTGGTTCCACACCGGCGACCTGGGCCGCGTGCAGCTCGACGGCCGCGTGCGCATCACGGGCCGGCTGAAGAACATGATCGCCACCGCCGCCGGCAAGAAGATCTACCCCGAAGAGATCGAAGTGCAGCTCACCAACTCGATCTACGTGCTCGAGGTGGTGGTGGTGGGCGGCCGCGACGCGCGCGGCGAACGCGAAGAAGTGCACGCGCACGTGTACCCCAACCTGCCCGCCCTCGAAGCGCACGCGCAGGCGCAGGGCAAGACGTGCGACGACGCCTACGTGGAGGCCGTGCTCAAGGCCGAGGTCGAGGCACGCTGCGAAGCGCTGGCGCCCTACAAGCGCGTCAAGAAGGTGCACGTGCGCAAGACCGAGTTCCTGAAGACGACCACCGGCAAGATCCGCCGCGGCCCGGCCGCGCTCGAGGGCGCGTAACCGCACGTGGGAGTGCGCCTGACGCAGCGCACCGGGGCAGCGGCGACTCGACTAATCCTTGCGCTTGCGGCGCTTCTCGGGCTTCTGCTCGCTCGACCAGATCACGCCGTTGCCGCCCGTGAACTCGAAGCGGTGGCGCATCAGCACCGGACCGGCCGTGAACCCGCCGCCGCGCCAGCGCTTCTCGCCGTCCACGCCGCGCACGTTCCACACCAGGTTGAACATGCCGTCGTGCTCGCAGCGCAGCGGCAGGATCTGCATGGCGCCGTTCTCGATGGTCTCCATCGCGAACGTCTGGTCGCCGATCCTGATGCGCAGTCGTTCAATCGCACGGCCCGAGCGGTTGAGCGCCACCAGCTCGTGCGCGCCCTGGGATCGCCACGAGTCCTGCTTGCGCCAGCCATACCAGGCCGCGCCCACCACGAGCAGCAACAACAGCCAGCGTGCCATGGTTCCCTCCCGGAATCCCACGCGCGCCATCCGGGGCGCGCCCGCACATCATAGCCCGGCGCGCGTCACGGTTCACGCGCCATATGCGCGCGCCCGCACTCAGTCCGTGCCGGGCCCGTCGCCGCGCAGGCCTTTGGCTTCCTCGGACAGCCGCAGTTCCTGGCTCGGCGCCTCCTTGGTGCCGCGGAACGCGCGGTAGAACGTGAGCGCGGCGGTCAGGTAGAGCACGGCCGTCAGGTAGAACGGCACGTCGTAGCCGAAGCGCGCGATGATCGCGCCGGCCAGCGTGGCGCTCACGGCCCAGCCCAGGTTCCACAGCATGTTGTTCAGGCTGGTCGAGCGCGCGCGCAGTTCGGGCGGCAGCACCTCCATGACGAATGCCTGCAGCAGCGGGGTGGAGGCCTGCATGAACGTCGCCCGCAGCCAGAACGCGGCCACCGCCACCGGCAGGTGCTGCTCACGGCCGAGGGTCACCAGGAACGGCAGCGACAGCAGTTCCGACGCCACGGCGGTGCGCAGCTTGCCGAAGCGGCGCGCCATGGCCGGGGCCGACAGCGCCGCGATGGCGGTGAGCACCTGCGCCACACTGAAGAACGAGCCGATCTGCGCACTCGAGCAGTCGAACCGGTGCTTGAAGTACAGGTTCATGAACGGGATCACCAGCCCCGCACCCAAACCGATCAGCGCGGCATTGAGTGCGATGGGTGCCAGCTTACGCGTCTCATGCGCCGGCAGAGCAGGCGCATCCTGCGCGCGCTTCTCCTCGTGCAGGCCGCGCAGGGCGAGCAGTGGCAGCGCGGTGGCGGCCGCGCACACACCGCCCAGCAGCAGCACCACACGATACGCCACGAACCACGACGTGCCGGGCACCAGTACCCGCACCCACACCGGCAGCGCGCCGCCCAGCGCATTGCCGAACACGCCCGCCAAGAGCGCGCTCGCGAAGAACGCACTGAACAGGTGGGTGCGCTCGCGCGGCGTGGAGTGCTCGGTGAGAAACGGCGCGGCGGCGATCTGGAACAGCGACTGCCCCATACCGGCCAGGAAGCCCGCCCCCAGCACGATGGCGGGCTCGGTGGAGCTGGCGCGCAACAGGTGCCCCACGCCTTCGAGCACCGCGCCCAGCATGAGCGTACGGCGTCGGCCCCAGCGGTCGGCCAGCCAACCCGCTGGCAACGCGGCCACCACGGTGCCGATGGCGCTCGACGCGATCGCGCGGCCCACCAGCACCTCGCTGGCGCCGGCTTCCACCAGGTAGAGGTTGAACAGCACCGAGAAGATGCCGTGCGCCGTCCACATGAGGAACTCGGCACCCAGGTACAAGCGTGCCGCGCGCGAGAACAGCCGCGCCGCGTCGCGAAAATCGCGCACCGCGCCGAGGATCCCGCTCAAGTGCGTTCCCCGGGTTCGCACCGGCGCGCGCACCACAGTTCGGTCACGTAGCGCAGCGTCACGAACCCGTCGGCGTCGCGGTGGCGCTCGTGGAGCGCGGCGAGCAGGCCCTGCAGCCGCTCGAACGGCTCGCCCTGCTTGGGCACGTACGACGCGCTCGTGGCGCGGCCCACGAGGCCGGTGAGGTCGGTGTGCTGC